>JAISEL010000088.1 GCA_031264185.1 Deltaproteobacteria bacterium | reverse complement strand
TCCAGCCGGCTGAGCCGGCATCCCGACTGCGGCTGAGAGAGGCTGACCGCCGCCGTCCCCCGGATCCCGAGGCGCTTGAATCAGGTCGGGAGGGGCGGTCAGCCCGCCACCGGAGGCAGCTGCAACCTGCCCGCCTCCGGCGGAAATTCCATCCTGCCCGTTAGTGCCGGATGCCGAAGAATTTTCATTAAAAGTTGTTTGCCCGTCTCCTGAGGCAACCGGGTGTATAACAGATGTCACGGCCTGAGAGTCGGCTGGCTCAAGCCCCTCATTATTGTAAATAGTAACTTTATTGGCATCATCCTGGCTCCCGTGCTGAGAAGGCACCAACTCTGATGGCTGAGACTGATTAAATGACGCTCCCGATTCAGTCAGGCCATTGATTTCATTTTCAGGGACTGACCCGTTTAAACTTATTTGGGGTATATTTGAAGACTGCTCGGCCTGAGCAATCAGAAGTAAGGCCATTTTTTCCTCCATGGCCGCCAATAACGGCAGGTTCCGGCCCTGTCAGTAAAAGCTGATAGATTTATGGACAAAAACAAGATGCTGTGAAAAAAATCAGTTTAAAGAAAAAACCACCGGAATAGTCAGACTGAGACTGCTGCGGTTAAGTTCCGGAGGAATAGCCGGCACAGGAGATATCCGTTTTAAAAGGGCCATAACCTCGTTATCCAAAGACCGGTAGCCGGAGCTTTCGACCAGGCGGGGCGAAATTACCTGCCCTTCCCGGTCGACTACAAAGCTGACCTTGACCTGACCGATCAAACCCTGGGATTTGGCCTCTGGGGGATATTTTTTGTACCGGTTTAACTTACGCTGAATTTGGGTTATATAGGCATTCATCCGGTCGGGATTACCTCTGCCCCGCCCCCCGCCGGTACCTCCACGGCCGATTCCGCCGCCCCCGCCTGCGGTCAGAGAGTCTCCTGTGGCCCCAACCGAACCGGCTCTGTAATCCTGAGCGGACTGAGATTGTTCGTTTGGTTTTTCCTGTTTTTTTTCCTTCTTGACCTTGGGTTTGACCGGAGCAGGAGCTGCCTTTTCGGAAACGCTTTCCACAACCGCCGGGATTTCTTCTTCCTCCGGTTCCGGTTCAACTGAGGTTATCTCTTCCATGGCCAGAATTTCTGACTGCGCAGGTCTGAAAGTCTCTTCCATAACCACGTCATTGTCACTGGAGCCGCCGACTCCGCCTTCAGGATCATAGTAGGCAAAGTCGGCTACAATGGCTGGCACCGGCTGGGGCGGCGATTCAGCCTGTTTAGTTATAATCATCACCGAAAGTATTAGAAGATGGCAGAGAACAGCAGCAGCGGCCGCCCAGCTCAAGGCTCTCCTTTCAAAAGTATCCGGTTGAGCGGACAAAATAGCCACACCCGACATGAAAGACTCCGTGGATTATCAGACCTTCCGGCCCTGGATAAGGCGGGCCGGAAGTAACAGCAACCATTTATCAATTAAAATTGGAAAGAAACCGAAAAAGTTATAGTCCGCGGATCGCCTAAACCGCCGTCCCAGAAGTACTTGTTGGTCACATTATAGACATAAAGATTGAAGTTTGTATCAACACCCTTTATATTGGTTTCAAATCTAAACCCGGCATCGAAAAGACTGTAACCTTTAATCTTCCAATCATTTAACGCCATATCTCCCTGATGTTTTTTTCCGATATAATAAGCAGAGCCGAGCAGATATAAACGGTCTATAAAGGGCAACTCGTACTCCAAATACATTTTCGCCGTCCAGTTCGGAACGTTGGTTTTCGGCCGACCTTCTCGAAGCTTATTGTCTGGGGTATCAGACAAATTTTTGATTTTAGCCTCTAAGTAGGTGACCCCACCGAAAACTGTCAGACGGTCTGTAATTTTTCCGGCCATTGTAAGCTCAATGCCTTTATGTATGTCTTCACCGTCGGTGGCTATTGAAGCGGAACCTGAAGGATACTGGGAGTCAGGAGCATAATATGAGGTTATTTCGTTGGCCTGCTTAATCATAAATAATGACAGATTGACGCGCAGTGAATCGTTTATGAGAGAGTTGATGCCGAATTCATATTGTTTGCTTATTTTCGGAGACATGGTCTCGCCAGCGTTACGAACTGGTATGTCCTGGTGATAGACCCCGGTCGGGTCTGTTACGCTGGCCAGTCTGGGGACGAACGACCCTCTTTGCAGAGCTTCGATATAAGAACCGTAAAGGCTGATATTCTTAGTCGGCTTGTAAACAAGCGAGTAGTTGGGGGTCCAGGCGGACTTTTCATACACTTGCGGCTTCCCGGTTGCCGCGTTGATGGCAGGCTGGCCGATATCGCCTATGGACTGGGCATCGTAAAGGCCCTTATACGATCTTTGAGTTATAGTCGTATGATTAGCGCCAATTAATATGATAAACTTATCAGCAATATTAATTTGATCTCCAATAATTATATCTTTATGGGAAAGTTTTTGTGCAGTAAACCAACGATCAGTAAAATAATTTAGCCCAAAACGCATGCCTCCTGTCATAACATTATGATCCGGACGAGGAACCCACGGGTTGTCCCATGTAGGCGCAAAGTCATAAAAAAACAATGATTGAGGTATAGGTTGCTTAACTTTTTCAAAAGTTCCCTGATATCCTACAGTTAACTTATGTTTAACAATCGACGTATCAAAATCGGCGTCGACGAAAACATGACCGCCCTGGACATCCCAGATAAATTTCATCATTGCTTCATTGGTGTAAGACAGTAACTTCGTTAAATAATGAAAGTTCGTAAATCCGATGTCCCATTCGTCATCAGTTATTTGACGCCTATAAGCAGCCCTGATGGTAATATTATCGTCAAATAGCTTCCAGGTAAGGTTAGCTCCGTATCTTTTCGTCTCCGTTTCCAAGAAAGACCATTTCTGTCCCCAGGCCACATCGTTGGGAATTCCTAAATTTTTGAGATTCGATATGTCCCCGGCCGTATACCGGCCAATCCCGTCTAAACCTCCCTTGTTGCCGCTGCGGTGATACAACTTCTGACCATAATCGATCTGAAAAAGCAAATCATCGGTGATATGCCAGTCTAAGGCCAAGCTTACACCTCTGTTGCGCAACTTCATGCCTTTGTAGGCCGTTCGTCCGTCAGAACCCCAAAAATTGACCCTGTAGCCGAATTTCCCGTCCATAATCGGTCCGCCAAGATCACCTTTAATGAAATACTGCTCTCCGCCGTAATTGCCAATAGTGAAACGGTTGTAAAACTCTTTGGTAGGACGCTTTAAAATGAAGTTGATGGCCCCGCCGGATAGCCCTAATCCTGAGGCCATTGCACCCCCGTTTAAAAAGCCGGTAAATCCTGAAATGACTTCCACTCGCTCAAAGTCTTCTAAAGTGCCGATCGGATCTCCATATATTTCGTATGCATTTCCACCTCCTGATTTATGAGTCGGCATACCATCTACCAACAGAGTAGCACTCAATCCTCGAATCATGGCGTTTGAGTTCTGATAAGCTGAAGTGCCTTGATGACCGATAGTCTGTACTTGCGGAATTCGGCCCAACACTTGTTCATAAGTTTGAGCTCCGGTGTTTTCTATTAAATCCCTGGGCACGATGGTCATTGAATAAGGCGTGTCCTGCAAAGGCAGATCTCCCCATGGTCCGACCTGCTGGGCTGATTCCACCAGATAGCCGACCTCGGAGCTACCGTCCTTGGCTTTGGAGTCTTGAACCATCAAGGGATTGAGATCTATGGACTCGCTGTCACTTTCCTCGGACGCTGCCGGTTCGTCGTCTGCCCAAGACGGAACCCCGGCGGCAAGGCCTGTTATCAACAAACAGACCGCCGAAATGTGACATAAAAAAGTCATTTTTCCTTTAATCATTGTACAGTTTCTCCTTACTGAAAATTAACGTTGCTGCAAGCCAAATCCCTAAAATTGTGTTCATCAAAGAGATTTAAAATTTCCTAAGCCGCCCCTGAGGCAGAGCAAACATCGGATTTCGGCCTCAAAATCGGCACCAAAGTTTCAATTGCCTGCGATTGATATTCATAACTGATATGCTTGAAGGGCAGATCGTAGAGGCTGGCCAGATTGCTCTCGGTCAGAACCGCCTCCGCCGGACCGGCCTCGTAATTGCTTCCGCCCAGCATCAAAAGAGCCCGATCTGCCACCGCATAGGCGTGGTGGGGATGATGAGTGGAAAATATTATTGTCAGGTGTTCTTTCCGGGCCAGACGGTCCATCCACTGCAGAATGGTGTTCTGGTTTTTAAGATCCAAAGCCGAAGTCGGTTCGTCTAAAATCAAAATATCGGCCTCGGCCACCAGAGCCCGGGCGAAAATAATGAGCTGCCTTTGCCCGCCGGACATTTCGTGAAATGGTCTCTGCGCCATATCGGCCATGCCGACTTTCTCCAAAGCGCATAAAGCCGCCTCTTCATCTTCTTTGGACGGCTGGGAGAAAAGCCCGACTTTCTTAGCCCGGCCCATCAAAACCATGTCCATGGCCGAATAATCAAAAGCCACCTGAAACAGCTGAGGAACAAAAGCCACCTGACCGTGGACCATGACCGTCCCTTCGGCAGGCTTTAAAGCCCCCAGCAGGATTTTCAGCAATGTCGTTTTTCCGCTGCCGTTAGGACCTAACAGAGATAAAACCTGCCCTCTGGACACTTCCCCCCGGTAATTCCGGAAAATCCATTGTTCCGGCAGATACGCGTGACCTAAGCCGCTGAAGGAAAAATCGCCTGCACTCATGATTCGTTCCAACCTTTTGTTTTGGTTTTCCAAAAAAGAAAGCAGATTAGAGGGGTCCCTATGAATCCTGACAGAACCCCGACCGGTATTTCGCCCCAGATGACCGTTCTGGTGAAACTGTCCAGCCCCAGGACAAATACACCGCCTAAAAAGGCTGAGGTCGGCATCAGACGCCGGTGGTCCGGCCCCACCAGCAAACGCGCCAGGTGCGGCACAATAAGGCCGACCCAGGCCACCACCCCGCTGACCGCCACCTGGCCGGCCACCATAAGGGAGACAGTTATTATTAAAAGCCAGCGTAATTTCCGGACATCAATTCCCAGGGATTTGGCGTCAAGATCTCCTAAGGAAAGAAGATTCAGCCGCCAGCGCAAACTCATAAGAATTATTCCGCCGGCCACGGTGGTTGCGGCTATGAGCCAGACTTTAGCCGGATCGGCGCCCCGGAAGATGCCCAACAGCCAGTAAGCAATGTTGTAAGTCCTCTGGCCTCTGGGATAAAAAGGGTTGCCGACGGAAAGAAGAAGACCGACCAAGGCCATGAAAAAAGCCCCAACAAAGAATCCGGCCAATATAAGGGGCAGACCGTCGCTCTTGCCGCCGACCATCCTGGCCAGAGCCATGGTAAAAAGAAGGGCTCCGCAGGCTCCGGCTACAGCCATAGCCAGTATGAGGACCTGACTTTCAATAAATCCCAGCCACAGCCCCAAAACCCCGCCAAAAGCCGCGCCCGAGGACACTCCGACTAAATCCGGTCCTACCAGAGGGTTGCGCATCATGCCCTGGAGGGCGGTCCCTGACATGCCCAAAGCAATCCCGGCCATGACGGCCACCAATACTCTGGGCGGTCTGATGATTGTCACCACGGCTACTTCCTTTAGATCCCAGGCCGAAGGATCGGTCCAGCCTGCTGGCAGGAAATAGCCGGTCATTATGTCCAAAGCCCGCCACAAGGGCACCGGATAGGAACCGATTAAAAGGCTGGTTATGGTTAGAAAGAATAAAATGACAGCTAACGGAAAAGGCTTAGTCCACGGACTTTGGCTGAGCCGCAGGCGGGCTTTACTCGCCGCATTGGACAGAAATCGGCCTATTCCGGGTAAAGAATCAGTCACCGATCCACCCCTTGGTCTGTTTTTTCCAGAACATGAAACAAATAAAAGGCGTTCCGATTAGTGTGGTCAGAACCCCGATGGGCACATTGGCCCTTAGAACGACCCTGGTAAAATCGTCAATCAAAAGAACAAAAAGTCCGCCCAAAAGAGCCGAAACCGGCAGCAATTTACGGTGATCCGGTCCCACCAGCATTCTGGCCCAATGTGGTATGACCAGTCCGACCCAGCCGATGATTCCGGCCGCCGAAACCTGGGCCGCCACTATTAAAGAAACCACAGCTATAATCCCTAACCGTAAAATCCGGACATTAATCCCAATAGCAAAGGCGTCGTCATTGCCCAGGGAAAGAAGATTCAATCTCCAGCGCAAAAGCATTAATATTGATCCGCCCAATAAGGTCGGTACAGCCACCAGCCAGACGGTGCCGCGATCGGCATGGTTCAAATTCCCCAACAGCCAGAAGATAATAGTGTTCAGCTGGCCGTCATCAGCCAAAAAAATCCCCATACCCACAGCTGAAATACAAAATCCTCCAACAAAAATACCGGACAGAATTAAGCCGATGCCGTCACTGCTTTTAGCTATTCTGGCCAGAGTGAAAGTCGCCCCCATGGATAAAAGACCGCCGACAAAGGCCAAAGCCATCACCGATACCGGAGACCAATTAAGCATAACGGCCAAGACACCGCCCATGGCCGCCCCGGATGAGACTCCCACCAAGTCAGGTCCTACCAGCGGGTTGCGCATCAGACCCTGCAGGGCCGTTCCGCTTATTCCCAGACCGAGGCCGACCAAAGCGGCCAAAAGAACCCTGGGAAACCGAATAACCTGGACGACGGTCAATTCCTTAACCGGCCAGGGCAGATCATCCGGCAAAGGCCAGGGGAATGACAGCCGCGCCAAAATATTGCCGGCTTTCCAAATTGGCATAGGGTATGTTCCAATACAGACAGAGAAGCATATTGTTCCCAGAAGAAAAATAGTCAGCGCGGTCGGCGCAAACCACTCGTGCCGGAGTCCGTACTCACGCAAAGAAAGCAAAAGACCACGCAGATTTTCAAGTCTCAACCTCCATGCGGAAGACTGAGCTTTTAAGGCAATTTGGTTTTGCTCAAAGTCATTCATTTGGGCCGCTCATTATTGGTTCACTGGTGTCGGATTCGCTTTCCCGGCCGAATCTCTGGGCCAGGAAAGGAGACTGCTTTAACTCATTCATATTGAAGATGAAGTCAATTTCAGAGTCTTTCAAACGGAAACCGTAATTTTTTTCGAACTTTTCCCGAATCATCCGCCTCAATTTCGGAGCCAGCCTTTCCGGATAGACCACCTCGGCCGTATAACGAAGTCCCAGCGGATAAAAGTTGGAGTCATTTTCCCAGGGATTAAACCTGGGGCCCGGATAAACCCTTTTTTCCCGGACGGCTCTCAATCCCCGCCAGCGGGGATCGCTGTAAAATGTTTTGCCTTCACCGCAAAAAATTATATCCGGATCAATATACAAAAGACGTTCGGCATCCTGCTCACGGCCCATGGCCCGTTTTTTATCAGAAGAATTGTTTAACCCCAGCCGCTCGTCGAAATTACCGCCAAACCAAACATAGGTCCAGTCATTAACGGAACTGCCAACACTCAGAACGGCCGGCCGGTGTTCTATAGTTTCCAAATCAAGTTCATCTGCCAGCTGAGCCATATCCTTTCTGTAATCAGCCGTATAAACCTCAGCCATCTCCTTTTGGCCTATGACATCGTTTAAAACGCTGGCCATGATCATGGTAGAATTATCTATTTCCTTGAAAGTCGGCCGTCTGGGATAAGTAGACGGCGGGGAATATGAAATTGTGTTCAAGCCAAAAGTCTTTTGCAAATCATCAAACCTAATAGGCCCCAAGTACATAAAATCAGCCAGATATATGTAGCCTTCCTGATCATTGGCCAAAATGGATTCCAGATCAGTCGGGAAATCCCATAAAGTATCATCCCTGGGAACTGCCGGAAAAACCCAATCCATAAGATCCCTTCTAAAAGGAGAAAAAACATAGTGCTGCCGATCATTAGGGCTGCCTGCTTTGGCCAGTTTTTCCGGGGCATGGGTTTTTTCCAAAAAAACAGACAAATGAAAAGTATGGACAGGAACTACGCCCATGAAATTTTCAGGAACGGTCACAGTTTTACCAGCAGCGTCCACAACAGTCCTTCCGCTCGTCAATGGAGGGAAATATGGTGTTGACCTGCAAAGAGAGAACGACATAAATACAATGCAAATAAAAGGCAACAACCATATAAGCTCATTTTTTGGTACTCGTACGGAAAATACTTCTTTCATTCTGGATCACTTCACTTTCAAAAAAGAAACCAAAACGTTGAGTCAGTGAATACTTATATAATCCACACTGACGAAACATCATCTACTGGCAGGTAATTTTCATGTTTGCCCAAAATTACTGTCACATCTTCTCCTTTTTTCCATGTAGCAACTCAAACAACTTATTCTAAGCCGCTTTTAAGACACAGTACTTAGAGTCAATAATGCTGACACAAAATTCTTGATTACAGTTATGGCTATCCATGAAATAGCCAGTCATAGCTGACTTTTTTTAGGTAAAAGTTAGTATTCCAGCCATGAAGAGACTCCATTGCTGTATTAAGCATAACTACGATCTTGAAAACAACTTAGAATTACCTGTCATGGTTCCTTAAGATAAATTTCTTCCAAGAATTTCTCCACCAGCTGATTTTGTCCCTGCAACTGTTTTTTCTTGGTGTGATTATCCATATTGTTGCGGTTGCCGCTGCAATTGCGGCTTAAGTAAACAACTGAACGCTATTCTCGGATTTATGCTGGTAAGCCGAGCCTGTTTATCGAAAATGAACCTTGCCTAAAATGCAGCTTAGTCATTGGGCGGAGAGCCATTTAGGTCTTTCTGTAATTTCTGGGCGCAAAAATCCCGTTCCTCCTCCCGCGAGCTTTTTTAACAAACAATCCTTATCGGACTCAGCTGCAGACTGGAAATAATTTCATATGGTATTGTCAATTTAAAAACAGGGATGTTCTCAAATTATGTGCACTTGTGCACTAGGGAGGTATTTTACAGACAGCACCAGGTCTTAATTGACTGATATTTGCAATGACATGACCGGGAGGGACAACTTTGTTGAAACCTGGAAATTTCAAAAATTTTCTGATGACTGCGTCAGACAATTCTGTCCTAAAGCCACATAAAACCGTTTTATGTCTCCGGCCAATGGTAGAGACTCCATAATCTAATATAAATGAGTCGTCAAAGTGATTATAGAGAGTAAGAACTGTTATTAGGCAGAGAGAGAGAGAGAGAGAGAGAGAGAGAGAGAGAGAGAGAGAGAGAGCAATAACCATGCCAAGATCGCTTGATTAAAATTCAGGCACCGGTTGGAACAGTTATTCATAAAAAACATTGCAATATCTCACAAGAATTCAGGAATTGAATCTGAACGAAATAACACTGCATTTTGGGTTGCCTTAAAAGACTACAAACCCAAAAAATATCTCAACCTTAATTGATGTTTTTTGATTTTACAGGAAAGAAAACAGATGTCAAGAAAAAAAATGGGTTCATCTCCGATTTAAATCTGCTAAAAATTCTAATTTGTCTGATTTATATCAATATTTATTTCTTCCAATACGTTCTTATAATTAAACAATTAAATTGTATTATTTTGAATATTATTGATAAATTATAGTCTTAGTACTTTTATTTTCTGTTTTTGCTATAATCATTATACACAATTTCAGGTAAAAATACACATTACTATCCATGATCAGGAGGCTCCAGACCAAATTTGAATAAACCAATCCGCCAAATTCTTAACTAAAAATTGAGTCCAAAGTTTGGCGGACCTTCTTTTTTGGTCAGGCCAGTACCTTAAAGCCGGACCCGTTTTCTGCACAATCATTTTTTCCAGATGATTCAATTTTTTCTCCTAAGAGAAAACTGCACCGGTTGATATAACTGATAGCCATAGTGCTTGATGCGGAAGGAAGGCTGCAGGCAGGTCATTGGGCATTAACGCCCTTATGATTCACACATCCCTCCATCTCTCCATCCCCTGATGGAAGAAAGTCGGTCCTAAGGGCATTTTGAGAATTTTTTTCTTAACTACTTGCCGATAAAAATCATTGACAATAGATGAAAAATAAGCGAAATTGATCAAAGAATTGAAGCCATTTTTCGCTCAGATTAGAATCCAGGCATGAGGACAGGAGTGAAAGAAATGCCAACCGGCATTCAAACATTTAAAGATCTCACCCTCGGTAACAATGTTTACGCCGGCAAAACCCGGTACGTCTATGAAATGGCCAGAAAGGGCAGGGCCTATCTTTTATCACGCCCCAAAGGATTCGGCAAATCTCTCCTTTTGAGTACCTTTGAAGCCCTTTTCAGCGGACCACATAACCCTGACGGACCGCCCCTGTGCCTCTTTTCCGAATTATGGATGAGCCAGCATTCGGATTACGATTTCACCCAAAAATATCCTGTTTTAACCTCTTCCATGGCGAGTGGAGCCAGGCAAGTCACCGGAACAACCCAGACTATATCTTGCGACAGCATTGGAAGATATTAATAATAAAGAGAATTTAAATCTCAATTTAACTGCACCTGAAATTGATATTTACCGAATAATCGAAAACTTATCTGAAAAATACAAAAAATAAGTGGTGGTCTTAATTGACGACTATGATGCCCCTGTCAGCGAAATTCCGGCTAATCTGGCTAATCCAGCTGTGGCATCTGAAAGCAGTCGGATCCTTAAGGGCTTTTACTCTGCCTTTAAGGATGCCGGTACATTTCTGCGCTTTGTTTTTGTAACCGGCGTTACCCGTTACGCCTTTATGGGCCTGCCGGCGGGTCTCAACACCAACCTAATGATTTGACCTTGGACGGAAATTACGCCGGAATTTGCGGCTTTACCTGTGAGGAGATAGAGAGCTGTTTTTAAGGAGCATCTGCCGATGATTGTCCTCAATCGGATGAAAACCAGAGGCCGCCAACCGGAATTGACTTCAGTGGCCGAACTGCTTGGATCAATAAAAAATCAATATGATGGTTACAGTTGGGACGGCGAAACTTTTGTGCTGAACTCTTTCTCAGCCCTAAATTGCATAAACAAAGCTCATTTAAGTGATTATTTGCTTAATTAAGGCTATTAAACAAAAATTATCACTAATACCATTAAAAACAATCTATTTGCTCTCTTTAAAAATAAATTAAGCAAATTTAGCATTGATTTACTTAATTGCGCTGAAATAGGCCAACTGAATTCGGTGGCGTGGCTGTTTCAGACCGGCTATCTGACGGTGGACAAAATTTCTTATGACCAAAACGGCCGAGATGTATATTCTTTAAAGATACCCAATAAGGAGGTTAGAAATTTCTCCAACCACACTTTTTCCGGTCGGCCTGCCATTCTTTACAAAAAAGATGAGGCCTCTTACAATAAGGTGCTGTACGGCTACTTTAACATGCTGGCCAATCTGGTCCCGGCGGAAGCCCCCCGGTTCCGCCGGGACACCGGATTTGGCTGTCACTTTCTTTGATGATTCCCTGTTTGTCGTAATTGAGCTTAAATTATCCGTTCAGGACGAAGACGCGGAAGAAGCTTTTCTAGACCAGGCAGTCAAAAACAGGCTTAAGAGGCCATGAAAGCCATACAAGACAAAAAATATTGTACCCCATATGCCACTAAGTCCAAATTTACTGGGCTGACCGCCAAGCCCAAAGCCAAAAAAGCAATGCCTGCGGGGACAACTATAAAACACGGAACTGACAGTAAAAAAACGAAAAAATTAAATTCTGAAATTTGAACTATTTTCTCGTCCCCAATATCCTCTAGCTTAATACTAGGTGGCCATAGATTTTTCCTTCTACCACTTTAAGCTATAGGGGTTATTATATATCTTCAAAAATACAGGTGTTCTGTGAGCCGGGCCAAAACCATAAACAGCCGCATAAATTACTGCCAGACCCAGCTGGCATCCCTTAAAGAGGTCGATCTCTCGGTACAGGCCCAAGCCATGGGCTTATCCGTAAACCATCAGGGGCAGGTTCCGGTCACCTTCCTGGGCCGGGAGCTTCTTGTCACCAATGACGCCCTTTGGGCTGTTGACGGTTCCAGAGTTTCGGTCGATGCCCAGAGCGTGGTGGCCCATTATCTTCAGTCCCGAGGCCGTGGCCGGTTAAGTGGCCAATTTGTGCCCATTAACCGGCTGACCGGTATCTCCGTGTCCCCTTCCAGCCCCAGCGGCAATCTGGTCAAGCCTTTAGAGATGATTGACGGGAACTACGAAAAGTTTACCCGGGCGGCCGTCAAAATCGGCGGCATTATTCAGGGGGATTCCCCGTCCGGAGCCAAATCGTTCCTGTTCGGGGGACTGCCTTATCTGCCGGTCAAGATTGATTTCTTTGAAAGCGACGAAGAGTTTCCTTTTGAGATCAAACTTCTTTTTGACAGTACCGCCAACATCTTTGCCAGTTACGAATGCCTGGAGCTGTATACCATGTGTCTGGTGGTTGATGTCCTGATGGCCGGGGGATGGATCAGCGATCCGGATGACTGCGAAAGAAGTTTTCTGTAGGTTAAGCGGATTAAAACTATGCTGCCTTATTGGCTATGCCATATTATGTTAAACGCGCTTAAACCGATCTGGCTTGTCATTTTTTCTCCGCAGGTATCAGCGGCAAAGTCAGCGCCTAACCATAATATAGAAATATAGAGGCAAATGACAGGCGGCAGTAACACTTTCTACAGATCAGTATTCTGCCTATTGCCAGATCAGGCTGCTGTCAGAAAAACACGCTGCTGGGTGAATTATTACGCTGACGCTTTTTGGGACGCATGCAGATCCCGGTTTTTTAGCTCATTTGTCTCGCCTAACAACAAATTGCCAAAGAATCTGTTAAGATAGATGTATGTCTCCGATACTCCTTCCCGGCGGTTGCTGAAATTTGCCCTGACGAGGGCGTTGCGGAAGTACCATGCGTTTTTCTCAAATGTGTCATTCGCCAAATCATAGCCGAACTTGCGGAGATACTTTATTGTGAATACAGCAACCAGACGGGTGTTACCTTCACGGAAAGGATGAATCTGCCATAGGCCTGAAATAAATTTCGCAATATGCTCAGCCGCCTGGCGGTCATCAAGCATACTATAGTCAAACTCTTTCTCCTGATCGAAATCGTAGTCCAATGAAGCCCGAGCCGTCCGAAAGTCATCGTAAACAACCGATGCGCCGCCAAGAACCCATTCTCTTTTTGAGAGATTGCAGTCGCGGATTTTGCCGGCATGGTCGAACACTCCCTGAAACAACTGTCGGTGAATTGAAAAAATCTCCAAAGGTGAAAGCTTGAACGTCCAGCTGGCTAAAATTTTGGCAATATGAAGCGAAACTATATCCGCTTCGCGGCTCCGATTCTCGTCTTTGGAACCGGCAGGTTTGTGCTCATAGTATTCTGCGAGGCGCTGTTCCGCTTCGTCTAGAGAAATCTGGCCCTCAATATTTTTGTTGGCAATTTCAACCAAATAATCGGATGGCCTAATACCGTCTACCTGTTGCAAGCCTATTGCGGTTTTCCAGTTATAGCTCCGCACCTGGTAATCTGGCTCAGTCTGCTCGGTGTAATTTGTGTCGTCAATCATTACTGTTATTTGTCTCTGTTTTAGGCTAATTGTTGACTCCGAATGATATAAGTACCACTCCCCGCTGCATCAATTAATAAGTACGCTTAAAATATAATCGAAAGCCCTGGACAAAAAGTAATTACGGGCCAAGTTTAAACGTTCCTCTCGAGCCAGACATAAATTCGGCCTTCAGCTGAGGTTCAGGTTATCCAGTCAATTTCCTCTCCTTGTTCTTGGCAATAATTCTGTGAGTCACCAACAGCTGGCGCGTCAAAGCATAGAGCAAAGTTGGGCTAAAACTGTCAATATTAAAACCATTAACCAGTGAACCATAAATACTAATAATGCACAGTTACACGATATCCGGACTTTATCAAGCAATATTTCTTAGGCAGACGGATAAACGTGTTAATCCCGTACCTCACAGAACGCAGCTAAAGACCCCGCAGCCGATTCTTATCTGCACTGGCCGGTCTAAAAGCCAAGGTGCTTTTCCAGAGCGGCCAGGACTTCTTTTAACGGCAGGCCCACCACGTTGGTCAGAGAACCTGCCACTTCTTTTATTAAAAAAATCCCCTGTCCCTGAACGGCGTAAGCTCCGGCTTTGTCCATGGACTCCCCTGTTTTAAGATAAGTTTCTATCTCCAAATCCCCTAACTCTCTGAAAATAACTTCCGAGATCACTGACTCGGTCAAAGGTTCCTGTTCCATGGGACACAAAAGACTGAAAGCCGTAATGACCAGATGCCCGGCTCCGGCCAGAGTTCTGAGCATCAGGAAAGCTTCTTTTTGGTCCCGGGGCTTACCGAACAGGGTATTATCTAAAACCACAACAGTATCGGCGGCTAAAATGGGAGATTTCGGAAACTTTTCTTTAACGGCTAAAGCTTTGCTTTCAGCCACACGCCGGACGTACTCTTCCGGATTCTCGCCGACCAGCATATCTTCATTAATCTCGGCTGGGCAGACCTCAAAAATAAGGCCGCAGGAAAAAAGGAGTTCTCTCCGCCGTGGTGAGGCTGAGGCTAATATAAATGGTTTTATGGGTTTCATTTGGGCCAATTGTCAGGGCTTAAACCGAAAAAATTACGGGCATTGTCGGAAGTCATTTGAGCCGTCTCTTCATTATCCAGACGCAGTACCTCGGCCACAGCTTCCAGAACATAGGTCAAATAAGCCGGTTCATTCCGGCGCCCGCGTCTGGGTATGGGGGCTAAGTAGGGGCCGTCGGTTTCTAATAAAAGCCGGTTTTTTGGCATCTGCGGCAGAGCCTCCCTAAGTTCCTGGGCTTTGGGAAAGGTTATAACCCCTGGAACGGAAAAATAACAGTCCAGCTCAAGATAGGTTTTGGCTTCCGACCAGGTCCCGGTGAAACAGTGAATTAAAAGTCTGCTCAAATTTTTACGGTGTTCCTTTAAAATACTGACTGTGGAGTCAAAAGCTGCCCTGGTGTGAATAACCACGGGCAAAGCCATTTCGGCGGCCAGCTCCAAAAGGAGATGAAACACTTTTTCCTGACAGTCCTGAGGGGAATGAAGGCGGTAAAAATCCAGCCCGATTTCCCCTAAAGCCACAACTTTGGGCTTTTGGGCCAGAATCTTAAGTTCATCTATATTTTCAGTCCGAAAATTAAAGGACTCATGGGGATGCCAGCCGACGGCCGCTAAATACCCTGGGTACTCTTCGGCTAAAGCTATGGCCTGCCGACTGGACAGGGCGTCCAAACCGACATTGACCACGGTTTTAACTCCGCAGCTATCGGCTCTTCGGGCCACTTCCGGCCGATCGTCATCATAGTCTGGAAGAAAAAGATGGCAGTGGGAATCAATCAAACGCGACTTGTCTTCAGACATAGAAAACTCATGACTGGGGCTTGGGCAGAAGGGGATTAATTAAAAGGAGAGCTTCCCTGACCAGATTCCGGGCCGCTTTTCCGGCATCAATAAAGAAAATATTTTTAAGACTCAGAGCGTCTAAGCGGTCAAAGACCGCTTTGACGCTCTGAAGATAATCGACTCTTTCAAAGGCCGGTTGCAGGTCACCTCTTTTTCTGACCCTGTCTAAGCCCTCGGACGGAACTATGGTCAGTACCAAAGTTAAATCCGGCCAGGGAAAATCCTGGTTGGCTTTCAGAATCAGGTCCAAAGGCAGGCCTAAAGCGCCCTGATAAGCTAAATTACTGACAATGTACCGGTCTATGATCACCACTTTCCCGCCTTCTAAAGCGGGGTTAATGTTGTTTTCAACATCATAAGCCCGGTCATTAATAAAAAGAGCCAGTTCGTCTTCAGGACTTAAAGACTCTGGCCGGCCTAATCTGGTAATCTCCCGGATCTTCTGTCCGTATTGGCCGGAGGTAGGCTCTTTGAGGCAGATGGGATCATAGCCTTTTTGGACAAGGCTTTTTTTAAGCCCGGCGGCTAAAGTTGTTTTGCCGGCTCCGTCCAGTCCTTCCAAAGCCAGAAAAAAACCGGACCTCACTCGCCCACCAGGCGAAAAGGTTTGTCCACGACTGCGGTTTTGCTCTGGTTTAAGTTATCGGTCAAAGTGACCCTTAACGTGTAGGAACCCACCGGCAATCCCTGGATGCCGATGGTCATGGCCAGCATGGTTTCGGTACTGAAAGTCCGGTAACCGTGCATCTCATAGGGACCTAAGTTTTCCTGACCGCCTAAAGTCTGATTCTTATCGGTGTCTATAATGGAAAAAGCCCCTAAGATGGAGTAACTGTAAGTTCCGTCGGCTTCTTTTCTCTGGGTGTAGCCGACGGGTTCGCAGTAAAAGATCAAAGGCTCAAATTCCTTAAAATCCTGGCCGGTCTTAGGAGTGTAAGTCCCAAAATTTTCAGGCTGCTCTGTGACAAAGGCCGCATTCCGCATTCCTAAAGGAGCCTGAATCCAGATGGCTTCCTGAGCTGCCCAAACGGCCTCCAGAGCGGTTTTAGTGTCACCGACCGAAAAGGCAGCCTTAGCCTTGTCCAAAGCGGCCATGGCCTCCGTTATATTGGAGGCCTGATCGCTGCTGTATGGGCCGGACTGACTTCCGGCTGTAACAGCCTGAAGCAGAAACGCGGCCAGGAACAAAGCCGGGAGATATTTGAAAAAAGGCATATTGTCTCCGGGAAAAACTGTTAACGGTTATTTGTTTCTTCGGCCGGTCTGGCCTCAGCCTCGGTAAATTCCACCTTACCTGTATCAATGTCATATACGGCGCTGACCACTTTCAAACGGCCTTCTTTGACCGCATTGGCAATGACGGGACTGACCATGCTGACCTGCTCCCTGAACAGGGAAGCAGACAGTTTAATGGCCGCCGACAGACGGCTTGATTCTTCCAGCTTAGAAACTACATTGGCGACAGGATTAAGTTTAGCCAGAAGTTCGCCTAAAGCTCCCGGTTCTTCGGCTCCGGTCACGGCAGCCGTCACCGCTCCGCACTTGGTATGGGCCAGAACCACAATAACCGGAACCCCCAGATGAGCTACGGCGTATTCCAAAGAGCCGACCTGATCAACACCCGGGACAGCTCCGGCTGCCCGAATAACAAAAAGATCCCCAAAACCCTGATCAAAAATCTTTTCGACCGGAGCTCTGGAGTCGGAGCAGGACAGAATCGCCGCCAGTGGAGTTTGACCATCTCTGGACAGCTTAACCAGAACGTCTTTGGACTGTCTGGGGTTGGTGGACTGACCGGCCGCAAAACGGTCGTTACCGTCTTTTAAGGCTTTTAAAGCCGATTCAATACTGTTGGGGTTGGCGGGTCCGTGTCCGGCCGCCGCTCCGTGACCGGCAGCTGCCTCGGCCGCTTTAGCCGGTACCGTAAGATACAGGCTCAGGGTCAGAGCCAAACCGCAAATAAAAAACATGAGCACCGGAAAATTCCTCACACTGCTACAAACTGACCTAAAACATTTGGGCATAAATTTCTCCCCGCGACTGACAATCAGCCGGGTTAAAGAGGCCTTCAGCCTATGTAGCCATGGCTATCAATATCAGGCCAAAAAATTAATAAAATCAAAAAATTCCACCTAAAATTTAGTAATTATAAAAACGGCCGCCGGGCGGACCCGTTATTGTTTGGCCCGATTATATCAGAATCTGAGTCGTCTGAAAAGGCAAAGACATCACTTTAAAAGCAAAATATTAGATTAAAATATAAGTAAATATTACTATTTATTTAAATTTTACCAAAAAATACCGCCAGATCAGGATAATAAAACCACAGGCCCAGAATCCGGCCCAGGCTCAGTCCTGAAACAGCCAAAAGTCTGAAAGCTACTTAAACCGGCCGGCCGACTTAGTCATCTTGGCCTGAAGGACGGGGACAGAACTTTCGGGTTCAGAGCCAAAAGGCCCCTTAAGAGAGGCTCTTTCTGGCTCTCCTGGAGGAAATTTCCACCGATGATATTTTCTGTCGGCCACCGACCGGTATCTAAAAAGCGCCTCAGTTCCGGGTTATCAAATTTCTGGGGCCGTAAGGCCGTGAGCATTTTATCATCTAAACAGGGATCATCTTTCAAGATAAGGTTCAGGCAGAGATCCAGGTATTTTAAAGCTAAAACCGCCTCGGCCTGGGCTGGCCATTCGGCCCAGTCGCCGTATTTTCTGGCCAGAGCCGGATTAGCCGAAAGTATCAGTCGGGCCTGGTCTTCCTCTCCCTCAGGATAGCCTAAAAAATTGGTTAAAAACGTCAAACCTCCCTTGCCTTTTGTCCCGTTTACTAAAAACTCCCACCCTGATCCGTCAACTGAAACCGGCCCCAGGTAGCCCAAATAATAAGTGCCCTTTAAAGGCGGACTTAACTGAGTCCTTTTCCGCTTATACTGGCGGATTGACTCTTTGTGCGTTAACTGTCGTCCGTCCGGCTGTTGGGGTGGCACAGGCGGGTCTGAGGATTCCGTCTTCCGGAGATCTTTTTTTGCCCAGGGGCAAACAGAGAGCCAGTGTTTAAGAGATTGATCTCTTATTAAACGCTCCTGACCATTTGCAGCTTCTATTTCCTCGAAAAAAGCCTGAGTTTGGCCGATCAAAAGATGATGCTTCTCCTGACAGGCAGTCAGATTCCGTTTCACCCTAACCCACTTTTCGTCACTTTCATCGGCCATACGGCCCAAAGAGACCGCCAGTGTTCTTTGACCGAAATCATTGTCCAGAAACTCAATCCTGCTGAACAATTTCCGGCGTTTTGAAAGCTGCGGAATATTATGAGGTATCTGGAGAGGAGCGGCCAGAAGGCTCTGAGCTATATAGTGATAGTAGTGCCGGTTTTTGTCCACAACCGCGTTTATGAGAAAATTGCCAGGACTTTTACGGAGACCCAGATGTCTGACAGCCTCGGCGTAGGATTCCTGGAAACCGGAATAACATGCTCTGGTCCCGACACAGCGGGCATAATTCAGCCGCCCCTCAGGACCTACGGGCAAAAACAGCAGGTGAATGTGAGGTGTGACCTCATCTAAATGGGCGGTTACATTTATGATCTGAGGGAAATTTTTCTCCGCCCAGTCCCGGGAGACTTCCAGCCAGGGTTCCAGTTTTTCCTCCAGATACAGTCCCGGAATTTCGGCCTGCCCGGGCCTTAAATATTCCGGACTGACTTCCAAAAGACAGGAGGCGGCCAGGATAGAATTTGCCTTTATCTTAATTCCCTTCAGTTTTTGGCAAGCCCACTCAAACAAATCAGCCCTTTGGGGGCCTGAAAGATGGCGGTTCAGCGGCGAGCGGTCGGCAAAAGCGTTTACGACCTCAATACTTCTTAAGTTGTGCTTTAAATAATCTTTTAACTGGGACAGTGTCCTGATTTTTCTGAACTTTAAGGAAAAGCGGGGGGAGTTTCTCATATGGCTCCTTTTTTAGCCTTTGGCTTTTGGCCGGACAGTTTTTTTGTAAAAATATCAGATGACCGGAGTTTTTTTACCCCCTGACTTTTGCCAAAATTCATTCCAGCTTTTAAGCTCTTTGGGTGGTCTAAGGCGATCAGCTGTTAAAGTCCTAGTCAAGCGGGCCAGTTTGGCCTTCCCACCTTCGTCCCGTCTTAAGGCCACAATTAACCGGTGGCCCTCCAAATAGGGCGTAAGCTCACTTAAGACAGTATGCCAGCCGACCGCCAGAACCGCGCATTCGGGGCAAAAGGCTTTCAAGGTCAGGGCCTCAACCGGGTTATCGGTTATTAAAAGGGATTTTCCGGGCCCGGGAAGAAGAAAAGGGCGCGAACCTGGCAAAGGGTTTTCCAGATAAGGCAGATAATTTAAAGGGTCATGAGGCGGCATAAAAAACATGCCCGAATTCTGGTCGCAGTTAAAAACAATAACTCCGGTTCTGACGGAGAAAATCCGGCCTTCCCGGTGGGCGTTATCAATTATCTCCTCGGGGATTTTAAACTTGCCGGACAAGTACCGGCGGACCGGGGACCAGGTGGTCTCGTCGGCCGGAGGCAGCTTAAAAACAGGTTTCGGGCGACTTAGAACGCGCTCTCTGGCGGCCAGAACCATTGCATAAGCCAAAGATCCCCTGACTAACTTATAAGGGAAACGCTCCAGTAAAAACTTAACAACCCAGGCTGTGTCTTTTTGGGACAGATGACGGACAAGACTTATGGCCCCCGAACCCTCGGCCTTTGTTTGTAAATCCCGCCAGTTAAGCCTATAAACTTCAATGGCTGTCTTTCCGGATTTAAATACCGTTGCCCTGTCCTCAAAAGAGAGTCGGCCGCCACTCTCCATTGGCTCTATCGCCCGGGCCTGGTAAAGATCCTGTAATATTTGGGATAGGGAAATCCCCACCAGAGATTTGTCTTTACAAAGACTGTCCTGATAACAGGCTTTAATCTTAAGAGCTTTTCTCTGTTCCAGAAACAGCTCAAGATTCTGGCGTTCCAGTTCCATTTCAAAGGTCCGAATATAAAAAGCCCGCTTATCAATAATTTCCTTATTAGCCTCCACAGCGGCCGAAGTATATTCGCGGACCCAATTTTGAACCTCCCGATCAGTCAAAAATTCGACCCCACCGGGCAGAGGCGGAAAGCATTTCAAATTTGCAAGGCTCGGACGTTCAGGCAGACTGACTTTGCGGGGGGCCTTCGTCAGGCGGTAATAGCGGGCTATCTGTTCGGCCGTAGGTTTTTGGTAACCGGGATTATGGCCCATTCCTAAGTCCTTTAAAGCCCGGCGGTAGCCGGCCATTAAAACAGGCCATAAATCCCTTAAACGGCGGTCTTTTAAAAACAACCGGTTGCCTTGCTCCAACCAGACATGAAAGTGAGGCAAAGAATCACGGCCTGGATGATATTCGACCATAACTTTTTTGTTATCGTCAAATTTATGGGAGATAAAATCCATGGCCAATAACTGCCATTTCCGGACGTTTTCCCGGCAGAGTTTGTGAGAGCCGATATAGGGTACCCGGCAGTCCGGCTCTGGTGGATAAAAAAAGGACTCCGAAGCCCCGAGTCTTAAAGCTATGACATGGGCCGTCCCATCGGGACCCAGCCATTTAAACAGACGTTCCCGGACCTCAGGCAAAGTCTGGGGCCCTAAAAAAATCCGAGGACAGTCTGGTCCGTCTTCACGAAGGTAGTCTGAAATTTCCTGTTGGCTAAAGAAGTAACTGATGGATAACGTAAGAACACCGGGCTGGGTAATTGGGCATGGCATGCCAGAATCCTGAAAGAAGAGGTTAGGAAAGAGCAACAGTCGGCCAGTCAAAAAACCGGCTCGGGAAATACAATAATCACTAAACCGGATTTGTCAATAGCTCCAAAAAGTATTCTTAAAAGAATACGAGATTTTTTAACCAGGCCTGTTTGATTTTCCTTTTACGGATCAAATCTATAATATTACCTCGGCGGATTATTATGATAATCTACTTCTTTATTGATTTTACCTTATGGTGACTTGTTTGTATCAAAATTATCCGCCGGGGTAATAATGTTAACTTCAAAATGATGGTTTTTTATTTCATTATTTTTCCCTTAAGGCACATAGGGTGTTTTGGGGATATTAAAATTGTGCTTCATCAGCTTCAGTTCCTATGCTCAAAATCAATAAAAAACATCGGAACATTATTAAGGCTCATTGAAAGACCGGCTCCGGCCTCCTGCTTCCCGCTCGGACAAACACCCTCGCCCTCCCCAGACGAACCTCTGCTGTAGATTAAGGTAAGGTACCTTTGAGCTAATCCGCCTAAAACTCCAGAAAAAAAGATCGTAAACTTATAGGCTTAAACTGAAAAAAACAGCATTTTCAACTATAATAGGCCAAATAATACTATTTTTTAAAGGATCCCTATGCTCCGCCGAACGTTTTGCCACATTAAGGGCGTCTCCCAGGCCAAAGAACAGAAATTCTGGCAACAGGGCCATGCGACCTGGGACGATTATATGGCCAGTCTGAACATCACCCAGGACAGCCTCCCGGAGTGGTACGTTGGTTCCCGAAAAGCCCTCAGAAGAGGCGATGCCGACTATTTTGCCCGTCTGCTGCCGGGCAAAGAACACTGGCGTCTGGCTTTAAGTTTTCCCATGGAGACCATGTTTTTGGACATAGAAACAACCGGCTACGGTACATCCTCCTCTGATATTACTGTCATCGGCTGGTCTTTAGGCGGTCCCTATAAAGTCCTGGTCTGCGGCCGGGACGATCCGGAAGATTTTTTAGACGATCTCACTAAAACCCGGGTTTTGGTCACTTTTAACGGCCGAGCCTTTGACTGCCCGATTTTGTACCGGTGCTTTGACCGGTCTCTCTTTCCCCAAGGCCACGCCGATTTAAGGTTTATCGGGCGCCAGGTTGGTCTGTCCGGAGGGCAGAAAAGCATAGAAGAAGAACTTAAAATCAGAAGACAGACCGAGATCCGGGATGGTCTGGAGGCGATTTATCTGTGGGAAAAATACCGCTTTAGCTCTAATCTTCAGGCCCGAAAAAAGGCTTTAAGAGATCTGATTGTCTATAATCATGAGGACGTGGAAGGCATGAAGAGCATTTTTGATGTCTGTACGGAAAAATTGAAGGAAAAAGGCTCAATTCCTGAGGAATATGAACCGGAAACATCCTTTAAAGCCCTAAAAAGCGGCCTGGATTTTTCAAACCCCAGGAATTTTCCATTTAGTCTTGAACCGCTTGACTAAGGGGCCGCTCCAAAATAAACGCTCCAATTTATTTTACCGTAATAACTTTTATAATTAATTGGCTGAAAAATGGAGCTCAAAAAATCATTTCTTTTAAGCTTTAATATATGATAATTCAGACGCGGCCGGAATAATTTTTTCAAAATTATAGCGCATAAATATATGTTAAAGGCATGCTATTAATATATAAATTTACTATTTTAAGTCAATTAATTTTATAATTGCTCAATTAAAAATTTCACAAATTTAGCCTGAAGACAGTAAAAAGACTTTATTTAGCTTATTAAATGCTTAATAAATTTTTTACTAATAATTAAGGCTTTTAAAATACTTTTTAACTATTTTTACACATAATAGATTGCTATATAGTCATTATTTTTGTCAATATTAATTATATAAAGTCTTGATTTTGTTTGAATTTTGTGGTACAAATTTTCAGCGTTTTTTTGAGGTTACATCACAACATCTTGTTGGTACTCACATGCAACCGGAATCAAAACCTGAGGAAAATTTTTCTCCGCTGAAAACTCTGGCGGCCGGCGCTAATGATTGCATTGCTAAA
>JAISEL010000018.1 GCA_031264185.1 Deltaproteobacteria bacterium | reverse complement strand
TTGAGTCTGAATACCATAATGTCGCGACTGCTCAGGATGGCCATTATAAGGAGCTTGAAAAAATCCAAGTCATTGTACCCGTAAGCTCTTCGTTTCATGACTTTAATTTTGTTATTAATACCTTCAATTCTACCTGAATTAATAGGAAAATTGTACCAATTTAGTATGTCTTCAGCATGGTTTTCTATGGTATTTGCCAATTTGATCAAATGTTCATTGCCAGTACTTCCGGCTCTTTCAATCCAATTTCGGAGGGCAGTTTTTGCCGTTCCTTTGCTTTTTTGTTCCCAGATTCGTCTCAGGTCTTCCTTAAGGATGCAGGCTGCAGACAGAGGAGTGTTCAAGGCCAGCAATTCATCAAGACGCTTTTTGTTGTCCTCGTCTAAGTTCTCTTTATTTCTAAGGAGTAAGTACTTTGTTCCGTTCCAGTCAAGACGCGCTGGTCATTTTTCGCAGCAGCGGCAAAAACTTGCAATCGGACTCTGTTTAAAGTTTCGTTGACAATTTTGATTAGGTGAAAATGTTCAAAAACAATTTTGGCATGCGGCAGGTGTTTTGTGACAGCGCTTATATAAGCTTTGCCCATGTCAATATGGCCGCAGCTTCAATGCGCTTGCAGCGTCTTGGGCCTAAGGCTTTCCAAAAGCCGTCAAGAGCATCCTCGCTTTTGCCGTCCCCTGCATAAAGAGGCCGGCCAGTCAAAGCGTCAATAACGATTGTCATATATTTATGGCCTTTATGTGTACTAATCTCATCTATTGATATCATAGTAATATTACTAAGATCAGGCTTACTAAACTTTTTATGTAAAAAAATTTTAATAACATCTTTAATAGCAGCTCAATTCATCCTAAACAAGCCAGCTATATCAGAAATAGCAGCAATACAGAATAATAATATTATTAGCTTAGCCAGTTGTTTGGTATATATGGTTTACGCTGCTCAGCAATTTTAATGTCTAAATAGTGAAGACCGTCACATGAACGGCAGTGTAAACGGGGTACATTGACAACAAAAAAACATTCTTCCCTGAAACCTACAGGCAGCGTTTTAATGGTGCGGTCAATAGATCCTAGTGTTGTGACTTCTTTAGAGCCGCAAATTGGACAGACATAGAGGCGTTTTTGAGGGTCAAGCCGTATGAATGTTCCCTCCTTTGTATACCAAGTTCGCCCTATATTAAAATTTTTAGCACCCTAAGTATAATATAACATACTATTATTCATCTTTAACCTTTGTGTAAAAGAATAATACAGTAAAAAATATGTTAAAAGATTGATTTAAACTTTCTCTGCCTCCCAGGGTGGCAGGGTGCTTTGTGTTTAATATTTTACCAGACCTCTTACACTTAAAGCCAGAAAAACGTCCACCTAAGACACAAGGTATAATAAAAGAGTGATCGCAAATCTGAGAAGAACCATACTTTTCTTAAAGATCTATATGTGAGAGATAACGATCTTACAATCCTGAACGTGAGTCAAACCTGAACGTGAGTCAAAATTTAGGTCTTTTGACGCTGGATGTTTATAACAATGATATATCCACTATAGATGTCAGTGATAATTTAGCTCTTCAATAATACCTGAATATTGGTTCAAACAGTATATAATTACTAGATATCAGTAATAATATTGCTCTTAAACAATTTGATGTTAGTAACAATAACCTTCCTTTTTTAGATGTCAGTAAGAACATCTATCTGGAAGAATTGTCTGCGATGAATACTGGCCTTACCTTTATCAATGTAAGTAATAACTGACTTAAAACTTGAGCGATGTTCGGAATATTTATGAACATCATTATTGACTTTTGCAATTATAGTATAAGTTATCAATTTCACATATTACTCCGGCTGATAATTATGATAAAAGAGTTTATCCCTTGTTTCTTCAGTCTTTAACATACTCAAAAATTATGCAATTTATATAGTCTATTTGCAATATGGCTAAAGAATTATTATACCGTGATCATCTATAAATAATAAGGACTATTTGATCTATCATAATTATCCGCCGAGTTAATAATTGCAATTCTATGACTGAAATTCGTTTTCATCAAGCACTTCGGCTGGCACCTCAATATCTTTAGCCCGGCAGAACTCGAAAGAACTCTTACGAGCTAACCTGCTTGGGACGATACGTTCTTTCTCCCATCAGTTAAGTGTGGTGTAGTTAATGTTTATAGCCTTAGCGAACTTGTGCTGGCTCATATTCAAGCCGTTTCGGACCTCTTTGACGTATTCGATGAAGGTCATTCCACCCCTCCCCCTATTAGGCACACAGCTGTATTTTGGTATATTAGCAATTAGCATATGCAATCAGTTTTGTCAATTGTTGCAGGGATGCCTTCATTTCACCCTCACTTCAGGAAGGCCAGCAGGCTCTTTCTGTTTGATATGGTTTATTTTATATCTAATATAGATTAATTATCTATTTAATAAATTATTTTTAGCTGTTCGCTTTAATTAATTTAACTTACTCTATTTAAGCATAAAAATTGATGAAGTGGTCTAAAACAGAACTGTGTCAGACAGTAACCAGTGAGTTGGACCATGTGCTTAACTGTAGAGTTGGTGGTCAGGAAGGTTCTGTGGGGATTTTGGATTGTCAAAATTGTTATGGCATTCTGGGAGGCAGTTAAAAAAGTGGACCTGAACGGTTACAACGCTTACGTTTTTTTTGCTTAAAAATTATTAAATATTGCTTTTTAGCTGTTATATGCTAAATAAGTTTTTAAATAGGCAGTTTTTCGGTCAACGGCGCCTTTATTTCGGTCCGGCTAAAGTCCGGCGGATTTAAAGTGAACTATCTGCATTGGTGAGCCCTTAGGTTCATGGGCCTGACTTCAGGTTTTTTTGATTTCTTGATTTTTGAATCATTTAACAATAACATAGAAAAAAAGCTTGGTGAGAAAATCGGCGGGTTTTAGAAATTTTGTAAATGTGATATTTTGTTTTCTTTATTATATTGTTTTTCTTTTTTATATTGATTCAAATAAAAGAACATATATTATTATTTTTTCCTGGAGTTTTACTTTAAGCCTGTCTTTGTCCGCACAAGACAGTCGGCTAAGAAGGACGCCCCGGTCGGACAGCACGGGAAGCGCAAAAATAAGGACAACATGAACAGGAAAGCATTTTGGTTATTTATAGCAATCGGTGTATTGGGTCTGACCCTGTTCACTGGGACTTTAATGGCTCAGGACGAAACCGCAGCTCAGGCTCAGGATGGTTTAGTTTTAGCCAATCCTCTGGACATTAAAATCAGGCCCCAGACTAACGAAGGTCAGCCGTCGAAATCAGTGGACCGTTTTTTGCCGGGTCAGTCGGTCAAAATGGAAGGGGGCCGCGAGGTCCGGATCTTCTCCGATGACGGCCGCATCCAGATTACGGCTCAGGACGGCAGCGTCATTGAGTTTGAGGGCATGGTTCAGTCCCACAGTAAACCCTGGTTTGACGACCGGCCTGTTATGGTCAAAGACTCTGACGAGCAGGCCTCGGTTCCCAACTTAGTGCCCCAGTTCCGGATCTCTTATGGCCAGGCCGATATCCAGGTGGAAACCGGCCAGGAACTCAGGGTGGCCACCCCGCTGATCATCTCGGCGGTCAGGGGGACTCGTTTTACCATGTCGGTTAAAGAAGACGGCAGCTCATTGGTGAACGTGGTCGAGGGCCGGGTCATGTCTATGGTCCGGACCGGTCAGGTGCAGCTTTTGGAAGCCGGCAAAGCGGCTGAACTCACTGCGGCTAAATTTACTGATTTTTTAAGGGAACACAATATTAAAATACCCGACGGAGCCGACTGGCGGAGCGTGGATACGGCAGCAGTAAACCGGGTGGTCGCTCAGGCTTTCGGCAACACTATGGATACTTTAGGCGGAGCTCTGGATACAGTCAAAGAGACCGGCCGGGATCTGACCGATAAAGCTAAAGACTTAATCCCGCCCAAAGCTTCCCGGAACCCGAACGAACTGAAGAAGGAAATGGTAGCTGTTCCTTAAGGCGCTGCCAAAGGTAAACATAAGCTGGAATTGAAATGAAAGCGCTATGAAAAATCATTATCAGGCTTCCGGCCGTTTTGAGACAGGCGGGCTGTTTTGGCTAGTCATTTCATCGGCCGTATTTTCGAGCCTTCTGGCTGTGCCCTACGCTCTTTGCTTATGGTATTGCCCGATTGTTTATCTGGGCGCTCTTTTGCCCATTATTTATGTTAAACTTACGGCTCTCTTCTGTTCCTGGGCTGTCAGGAAGGGCAAGATCCGCAGTACCCAGTTGGCCAATGCCTTAGGTTTTTTTGGCTCAATTCCTGGTTTTTATTTCTCCTGGGTAGTCTGGGCTGTTCTGGTGGACAATGTGTCCGGGCAGGGGTCATTTAATCTGGGCTGGCGGGCAGTGCCGGTTTTGGAATCAAGCTTGTCTTTAGGACAGGTTATTTCTCAGGCTCTGGATCCCGGGAGCTTAATTAAAGCTGTTACGCACATAGCCTCCGGAGGCCTTTGGACCGTTGAGGGGACAACGGTTAGCGGCGGACTTCTGTATGTGGTCTGGCTGCTGGAGGCTTTAATTTATTTTTTCTTTTCAGCCCGAAGCTACGGTAAATACGCTTTAAAGCCTTTTTCCGAGCAGCTTAACCGGTGGCTGCCCAAAATTAGCCTGCCGACCCCTCTGGCTTTGTCGGCCAAAACGCCGACTGAGGAAGTATTTAACGGTCTTCGGGCCGGACAACTGGGGCCGATACTTGAGGCTAAACCGGAGAAAAACCCCCTGGACAACAGCTATATTAAGCTGGTTATTTACTATGAACAGGGAGCCGGGGAGGTTTACGCCGATGTGACCGGCTATGCCTTAAAGGATTCCGGCTCCCATTCCCGCTATTTTTTGGGCAGATATGTCAAGATTCCCGAAATTTTAGGCAAAACTTTAATAGATAAATTAAGTTAGACCTTAAGCCATTGAAACTCAGTAAGTAAAGGGATTTTGTAGCACCCATTCCACGGCCATCTCAATTAAAAGGTGACAGTTCAAATCCGTCCGGCCCTGAGCAATCTTTTTGGCCAGCCGGGCAGCCTTTTGTAAGCTGTCATCGGTCAGCGGCAGACCGGACTTAAATTGTTCGAGCAGCTTGTTAAGCATGGTTTCCGTTTCCTGGTTCCTGAAATCATGGCTGACGAAAAAGCGCCTGAATAAAGTGTCCGCCAGCAGAAGAACTTCCCCTTGGACACAGTTTACCGGACCTTCCGAAGGCACAAAGTCCCGGTAGAGATCAATTTTATTCTGCCGGCAGCTGTCGGACAAAAATTCCAGGGGATGCCGCATGGACGGATGGCCCGGGTTTTCTTTGTCAATTTCGGCTTTAAAATGCTTGTGCAGGCGGTTTAGAAGAGCCAGGGATTTTTTTGCTTCGGCCCGGGGTAAGTTTGAGCAGACTCTTTCAATGCTGTCTTTCAGCCGAACTACTTCTTCCAGACTGTCGTAAGTGATTTCGGCCCCGCCTTCCAGAAGTATCTCCGTAACTTCCAGCAAAACAGCCAGGTTATGTCTTCGGCCGGCGGTCAGAGCTAGGACCAAAGGCGACTGGGCCAGAAAATCGCCGATTTGGAGCGAAGCCCCGTAAGCTACCAGGGAAAAAACCGACTTGGGATTCAAGCAGGCGGCTGCCAGATGAAGAGGAGTCTGTTGGCGGTTATCTCTGGCGTCTAAATAGGCTCCGTTTTTAATTAAGGCTTCCGCCACAGCGGAGTTGCCTTCAACCTGGAAGTGCAAAGGAGTTCTGTTCGTTAAATCCCGGGCTTTGACATCAGAGCCGGCCTCTATGAGGCGGACAGCCAGTGCCTCGGTCAGTTCCGGGTAAAAAAGGGCCGTTCTTTGGCTTTTTCCATCCCGAGCGTTGGGCCCCAGTTTTTTTACCATCTCCAAAAGCTCATCCGAGCTTTTTTCTTTGATTAACCGGGCGAAATCGGCAGGGAGGTAAAGAGTTTTTTGGGCCATTTTGGCTCCTTTTGCTGAAAAATTTATTTTTTCCGGCCCCTGAACCTGGTTAAAAACAGGCCTGCTGGCTTCAGATGGCGGCATTTAAACACATAAGCCAGACTGAAGTAAAACCCTGGTCCCAAAATTAGTCCCAGTACGACTTTCGGTAAATTGCCCAAAGTTGGCCACAGGGACGTATTATACAAAGGCCACAGAAAAAGACCCATCAGCAGGGCCCAGAAGGCGGACAGTAAAATCTCCTTAAATAAAGGCCTGAAATTATAGCCCTGCCGCAAACCCAACACCCGGTTGAGCCACAGAAAATTGACCATTGAAGCCAGGGAACTGGCCAGGGCCAGACCGGAGTGCTTCATGGGCCACATCAGGCCCACAGCTAAAGCCAGTCCCAAAAATAAAGAGATCGCCGCGATTTTGGCCGGAGTTTTAGTGTCCGACAGACTAAAAAAGGCCCGGGCTGTCAGGGATGTTCCGGATAAGAACGGCAGGCCCAGAACATAAGCCCACAGGGCCTCGGCTGTGGCCAGAGTGCTCTGGGCCGTAAACTCACCCCTTTGGAAAAGGAGAGCCACCAGCGGTTCGGCCATGACCAGCAGACCGACCGTGGCCGGCAGGGTAATAAAAAACTGCAGGCCTAAAGAAGACAGGTAAACCGATTCAAACTCCTCCATCCGGCCTTTGGCCCGGACCCGGGCCAGGGCCGGCAGAACAGCCGTCGACAGAGCCAGGGTAAAGACGCCCAAAGGAAATTGGACCAGACGGTCGGCGTAATAAAGAAAAGAGACCGAGCCCTCCGGCAGAAGAGAAGCCAACTGGGTATTAACAAATACTGAGATTTGATAAGCGGCCACTCCCAGGGCGGCCGGAGCCATAAGCTTTAAGGTTTTTTTGACCGCCGGATCTTTAAAATCAAAAGACAGGCCCAGAAAAGGTCCGGCTTTTTTTAAAAAAGGCAGCTGAATGGCCAGTTGAAGGATCCCGCCCGCTAAAGCGCCAACGGCCAAACCGACAATCGGTTCCTCCATTTTAGGGGACAAAAAGACGGCCCCTAAGATCATGGAGATGTTTAATAAAACAGGGCCTATGGCCGGAATATTAAAGCGGCCTAAGCTGTTTAAAGCGCCCATGGCCAGAGCGGTCAGACTGATGAATAAAATATATGGAAATAAGATCCTGGCCAGGCGTACAGCCAAAAGAAACTGCTCCGGGTCGGAACGAAAACCGGGCGCCAGTATTAAGACCAGTTCCGGGGCCAGCCACAGACCCAGAAAGGTTACTCCGGTTAAAGTCAGGGCCAGAAGGGTTACAGCGCTCCGGAAAAAAGCCGCCACCCGGACCGGACCGTCCTTAGCCAGACGGTCTGAAAAAACCGAGACAAAAGCCGGGGTTAAAGCGCCCTCGGCCAGAAGGCGCCGGAGAAGATTAGGCAGCCTGAAGGCCACAAAAAAAGCGTCGGCGGCCAGCGAGGCCCCGAAATAATAAGCCGTCACCTGATCCCTGATAAGTCCGGCAACCCGGGACAGAAGAGTCCCGGCGCCCACCACAGCGGCGTTCCGGAGGATCCGGGTATAGCGACTGGAAGCGGCGGCCCGGTCGGAGGCAGGCAGGTCCATTAAAAAACGCACCCTGATTAATTATTACGGCCAAGCCATGCGGCGGGCCGGATCCAATTTAACACAAAAAGCCCTTGACACCAAAGATCCCGGTCAGTATAATACCAAATTCAGTTTGGTCCCTCTATGTCCGGCCAGACGGTCTGTCCGGTTTTTAGAGCCTCATATTTAGGAGTTTCTTTTGGCCAATCATAAATCAGCTCTGAAACGGGCCCGGCAGAGTGTTGTCCGTCACGCCCGCAACTCCATCAACAAGACCAAAGTCAAAAACACGGTCAAAAAAGCCTTGAGCACCATAGGCGGACCTCAGGAGGAATCGGCTCTGGCTTTAAAGAAAGCCATGTCCATGCTCCACAAGGCGGCCTCTAAAGGGACTCTCCATCCCCGGAATGCGGCCAGACGCATTTCCCGTCTGTCCCAGCACATTTTCAAAGGTCAGACGGAGAGCTGATAATCTTAATATTTTCAGCTTTTTAGCCAAAAGTATTTATAAAGTTTAATGGTTTTTGCATTTAAGCCCAACAAAGGCGCCCGGTGGGCTTTGCCGTTTTTTCCTTGTAGTTTGGCTGACCTGAACCGAATAATACTTTAAAATTTTAATACCAAGGTGATTATGGCCAAGGTACGTCTGGCCTTACTCGTGGGCGGCCGGTCCAGTGAGCGGGCTGTCTCTCTGGCTTCTGGCCAAAATGTCCTGGCGGCTTTAAATAAAGAGCGCTATCAGGTTGAGGTCTTTGATCCGGCTGACGAACTGGGAGAACTGGCGGCCAGATCTGGAGAGATCGACGTGGTTTTTCCGGTCCTCCACGGGGCAGCAGGGGAAGACGGTTCGATCCAGGGTTTTTTAAACTTGCTCAATCTGCCCTTTGTCGGGAGCGGGGTTCTGGCCTCAGCTGTCTGCATGGATAAACAGGTCACCAAAGATGTTTACCGAAAGTGGCAGCTGCCTGTGGCTCCGGATCTTTTGTGCTTAAAATCAAAGGCCGCTGCCAGGGAACAGGCTGAAGAAATAGGTCGGCTCTTATCTTACCCGGCGGTTATTAAGCCGATGGATCAGGGCTCTTCCGTCGGGCTGACCATAGCCCGGAACGAAGCAGAAGGCCAGGCGGCTTTAGAGGCGGCCTGGAAATACTCCCCCAGAGCCATGGCCGAAAAATTTATCTCCGGCCGGGAACTGACGGTCGGCGTTCTGGGTAACGAAAGACTGAAAGTTCTGCCGCCGGTGGAGATTATTCCGGCCGAAGGGCACCGTTTTTTTGATTATGACGCTAAATATACTCCCGGTCAGGCCCAGGAAATCTGTCCGGCGCCTTTAACAGCCGAAGAAACCGCAACGGTCTGTCAGCTGGCTTTAAAAGCCCATGAGGCTTTAGGCTGCCGGGGCTTATCCCGAACTGATTTCATTTACAGCCAGAATGCTTTTTGTCTCCTGGAAACTAACACCCTGCCGGGACTGACCGAAAACAGTCTTCTCCCCAAAGCCGCACTGGCTGCCGGTCTCTCTTTTTCGGCCCTGCTGGATACATTAATAGATCTGGCCCTGGATCTGGGCTGATTTTCCCCTCCTTACTCATTTCGATTAAGCTTGAGATAAATCTGAACATTAAAAAACCGGTTTTTGGCGACAAAAACCGGTTTTTTAAAGATTAGTCAAAGACTTCAGGTGTCGGCGGCCTCATCGGATTCGGTCATACAGCAATCTTCCGGCTGAACAGGTTCGGTGGGCGGAGCCGGCAAGCCTAACAGGTCTCTTACGGTCCACTTGGAAAGAGGCTTAATCCGCCGGCGGTAGCGCCAGGCGTGAACCACGGCCAGACCGCAGAAGAAAAGACCGCATTGGACATGATACTTTTTCGGCCCGTAAAAGCCGGTGACCGCGCTGGCAATTAAAGCCGTGCCCATGTTTACAAGTTCGGCAGTAGCCGAGGTGGATTGGGGATTTACGGACGGATAGCGGCTGCCCCCGGCCAGAATGGTCTTAAGGGCCAGAGTTGCCTCGGGATCAATATGTTCAACCACCTCAATTATAGTCTCCAGAGCCAGAACCTCGGGGTCATACTCCAAAAGAAAACTGCCGGTGGCCGGGTTGGAGGTCAGTTTCCTGACTCCCGGCCAGGATGAAGCATCAAGATTGTCGGGCAGATTGTCCGGTCGTTTTTTAAGTCTCAGACGAATCCGCCCGGGGATATAACTGCACAGCATAGCAAGGCCCCCCAGGGATCACAGCATGTCAAGTTCCACCGGGTCATGGAGCAGAGGCTCATGCTGGTGGAGGTAAGGCCGGGTGCCGCGGTAAGCGACATAGACGGTCATGGCATTGTGGAGGGCGGCGGTCACACCGGGCCCGATGACACCGAAGAGGCCCAGACCAAGGAGCGCGGTATTAAAGCCGACGATAATCCGGAAGTTTTCCCGCATTCTGGCCATGGTCCGCTGGGCTAAAAGCCTGGCCACAGCCAGACCTTCAATCCGGCCGCCCAGAAGCTGGACATTGGCCACATCTTTAGCCAGTTCCGAGCCGTCGCTTAAAGCAACTCCCACATTGGCCAAAGATAGAGCCGCCGAATCGTTTAAACCATCGCCGACCATTATAACACCCTGATCCAATCCGGCCAAAGCTTTCAGGAAAACGGCCTTACGGTCGGGCAGAAGTTCGGAACGGTACTCGGAAAAGCCCATGATTTTGGCCATTGCCCGGGCCGAGGCTTCCAGGTCGCCGGTCAGCATGATAGCCCGTTTCAGGCCTAGGTTCTGGAGACGGACTAATGTTTCCCGGACATTTGGCCTCAAGCGGTCTTCGATGGCGATTAAGGCCGCCAGTTTGCCGTCCACGGCCATATAAATAATACTGTTGCCGTTTTCGGTCATGGTTTCGGTTCGTTTGAGCTGCGTTTCATCCAGAACAATACCGTTATCTTCCAGCACAAAATGGCGGCTGCCCAAAAGGACTTTGTGGCCACGCCAGCTTGATGATATGCCGTGAGCCAGAACATAATCCACGTGAGTATGTTCTTCCTCGTGCCTTAAACCTTCGGCTTTGGCCTGGAGAACGACTGCCCGGCCCACCGGATGAGGGAAGTGTTCTTCTAAGCAGGCGGCCAGCCGAAGAGCTTCATCCCTGGTGTACGGTGAATAAGGAACAACCTCGGCCACCTTTGGTCTGGCCTCGGTCAGTGTTCCGGTTTTGTCAAAAACAATGATCTCGGCTTGGGCCAATTCTTCCAAAAAGCGCCCGCCTTTAACCAGGACTTTTTGCTCATTGCCTTCCCGCATAGCTGAAAGGACGGCTAAGGGAGTGGACAGGCGAATGGCGCAGGAATAGTCCACCAATAAAACATTGCCGGCCCGGAACGGATCCCTGGTAAAAAGGAAGACCAGACCAAACAGTAAGAAATTAAAAGGTACGATGGCATCGGCCAGCCGTTCAGCCCGGCCCTGGACTCCGGCTTTTGAGCTTTCCGACTCGCGGATATATTCAATAATTGAATTAATACGAGTATGACGGCCGACTTTAGTGGCTTTGATGACAATGCGGCCGTTTTCCACTGTGGTTCCGGCGAAAACCGCCCCGCCTCTCTCTTTTTTTACCGCCAGAGGTTCGCCGGTCATGGAGGCTTGGTTGACCATGGCCAACCCGTCGATCACTGTTCCGTCCACCGGAATGAGACCGCCGGACCTGACCAGAACAGACTGGCCTTCCTTTGCCTGGGATTCCAAGATTTCTTTTTCCTGGCCGTTTTCGTCAATGATCCAGATCTTTTCTTCCGGACCGGCCAGGGATTTGTAAAGGCCCAAAAGACTGCGGCGGCGCGTCCAGGCTTCCAGATAGGTGGAAAGGTTAAAGAAAAATAAAAGCGTACCGGCCGAACTGAAATCCTGGCGCAGAAGACAGACCGACAGAGCCGAGGCATCCAGAACCTCCACCGTCAAACTGTGTTTGGCCACCAGAGCGTGGAGACCTTTAAGCAGAAACGGAATGGCGTGGATAGAGTTTAAAACCGCCCTGATGGGCCAAGGTAAAAATAGACGCTTAAAGACATAACTGTAGACCGGGTTTGGAGGTAAAGGAGATTCTTCGCCGGCTTCAAAGACCGTCACCGGACCCCACGGTTCCGGGCGGGGGCGTTTGGGTCGGTACTCTTTAATTAACTTCAAAAGATCTTCCTGAGCTTTTGGAGTGTAATCGTAGAGAACCAACAGGCTCCCGGAAAGACGGTTGTAGGAGCAGTACTTGACCGTGACCGCCTTCATGATTTTGGCGTTCAGGCGTTCGAAACTGTCGGCGTTCAGATAACCTGGGGCCAGCCGCAGACGCAGCCGACCCCTTAAATTAGTCAGTAGCCAACCCTCCATAATAAATTATTCTTGGGTGGCTTCAGCCTTGGCGCTCTGCCGATCCTGCAGTTTCTGATCGGCTTCGGCTACCAAGTCCTCAAGGTTTTCCCGACCGGCCGCAGCCCAGCCCTGGATCTTCCTTTTAGCGTGAATGCCATGGCTTAAGACGGTTGAGGCGCCGCTACGAATGAAAGTGGGCCGGCTGGATACAAGCGAGGCTCCCACTGCCCCGACCAGTACACCGATACCAAACGAAATCCATTTAAATTGGTTCATGGAGAACTCCTACTGTAATAAAATTAATAGACACACCTGTCCCTGAAACACCACCAGCCAGAACCACTTTCATGGTCAGCCATACAGGAGTATTTTTTTTGTGATTATATGGGTTAAAAGAAATATATACAAGAGTTTTGAGAGAATTTTTTCTGTCAAGATTCAATATTTACTGGGCTCGACCACCAGATGTAGTGGTGTGATTTAGTTAATGGCACCTTAGATTTTGAGGTATTTTTGGTTAATCAATAAATTAACTATTTGAAAAAAGGGCGTTTTCAGTTAATAAACTGCGAGAAAATATTATTTTTGGCTTAAAAAATAGTGGAGTCTTATTTTGACATTAATTTGAGATTGAGCCTCAGATTCTATAAGATTTTTCCAGCAGTTTCCGGCGGTGCGCAGGAGATTGGCGGGTCGTAGTGCTTCGTAAAAAATCGAATCAGGTGATTTTAGATTTAAACCGGCGACCCGCCGCCCGGTTCGATTCAAAAAGCGGCGGCAGTCGGTGGTCCCCGAGGCGGTAAAACATAATAATAATTGTTAATTAAGGCTGACTTTGTTTGGACCGGATTCTGGCAGTCCAATTTGCAGCCAAATAAGAATAAAAAATGGTGCCTAGAGGTTTTCGGCTGACGAAGAAATTTTAAACTCAAAGATAAGGTCCTGAGCTGAAAAACTTAAAAAGCCGGAGAGTAAATTTGGCCGGGGCTTCGATTGACCCAGTCTTAAGACGGTCTGAAATCCGAACAGGCGACAACCTGTGCTGCAGGTCAAATTTTGGGACCAACTGGTGGAAATAACAGGACAAATTAAGAAGGCAAATTTTATTATGCAAATAGTGGAATAAAAATTATTGATTAGAAAATAGGCATAAGAAAGAAAAGTATGCAAATGCGGGCAAACTAAATTAGGTTATATATTGAAATTTAAATATTAAAAAGTATATTAAGCGCTGTAAATAACAAATTGATGAAATTTAAATAGATATAAAAAGTAAAATTTTCTCCTTGACATCTGGGCGTTTATGATATTTTAAGCTCATAAAGATGAAACCTAAAAATCAGAATCCAAAGCCGGGTCAAAAAATTAGAACAAAAAATGATATGATCATAAAAAAATTTCCAGGCTTATTGAAAAAATCTGTCTTAATTTCAGCTTTCGGCGGAAAAATTGTTTCGCAGAATACAAATTATGGACGATCTGAATTATTATTAGTCCGTGTTTGGGAGGGAAAAGATCGCCTGTTCCGTGAAGGCATAATCAGACGAAAAAGGCGCCATAACTCTATATTTAAGCGAAATATTTTTTATTGTCCCGGCCTTGGTGGATTAAAACCACCAGCTTTAGCTGGTAGCTTTAGCGTTTCTTCTTTACGACGCCGACTACCTGTAGTACCCTTAGGTATAGCCGATCAACTCAGTCCTAAGGAGTCCCAAATGACGGAATATTTGCATGGAAGCCATAGTGTCTTTTCTAAAAACAATATTGGGGTCGGCATATGTGGGCCAGAGGATATTTTTGCTGTTCGAGCGGAAATGTCTCTGACGAAATGATAAAAAATTACATTGAAAATCAAAATGTTGACGATGAAGATACTGTCTTCAAAGTAGAGCAGTGCGGCTTTAGCCGCACGGAAATCTGCGATCTTACAGACCTCCGGCTTTAGCCGGAGGCAGTTGATGTAGTTCTTAAAAGCGGCTTTAGCCGTTCGGAAGCGACTTTAGTCGCAAGACTTACGCCACCAGCTTTAGCTGGTGGTAGTTGACCTGGAAAAAATTGCGGTAAAAGAAAACCTTGTCCTTAAAGCGCCTGATTCTTGCGAGGCATTGAAGTGGCTGGTTGAGTCTCTTGAGAATAAATACGAAGAACGGGTCGTGGTTCTAATTGACGAATATGACAAGACAATTCTGGACAACATTGACAAGCCCGAGCTAACCATGGAAATCAGGAAAGTTTTTCATGATTTTTATGTCGGGCTTAAATCGGTTGAAGACAAACTTCGCTTTGTCTTTGTTGCAGGTATCTCTAAGTTCGGGAAAACTGCTATACACTCAGCTCTTAATAATCTTAATGACATTACCCATGACAATGAGTATGCGGGAATCTGCGGATACACTGAAAAAGAATTTATTGACAATTTTTTCCCTTTATTTGACGATCTTCTGCCTTCCCTTACTGCCTCTGGTTACCTGTCAGAGGATGCAACACAGAATAAGTTAATTGACACTATTTTAGTCAAATATGATGGTTATAGTTGGTATGGGGAGACTAGAGTTTTAAATCCTTATTCCATTAATAACTGTTTCTCTAAGAGGAGGTTGGATAACTTCTGGATGGAAACTGGTCCCCCTTTTTTACTTAGTCATGTCATGGCTCAGGACCCACCGCCTTCTTTTCCTTAAATATGGAGGATCTCCAATCTGATGAAATAGATGAAACCGAAATCGGGGATCTCACCCCACTGTCCGTTCTTTTCCAAACTGGATTTTTAACTATAAAAAGCACTAAAATTGAAGATGTAGAGCCTATATTTTCAATAACTAAATTAGTTACTGAAGATAAAATAAGATTTTATTCTCTGAAAGTTCCTAACCAAGAGGTTGGACTGGTCTATTCAAGAAGTTTATTCAAAAATCTATTTCCATTATTGTTTAATAAAGCTGAAGTTAAGTCTTGTCGTAATGAAATTGTCAATGCAATAACATCAAAAAATGCCAAAGAATTAGCTGAAATCCTTCAAGCGCATCTGGCTACAATCCCATACCCACTGCACGCTGTCCGGAAAAAAATGTGGAAAAGCAATCCTAAGCTCGGAGAGTTTTTATTCCATGCTATTTTTCTAAGTTTTTTCAGCGGGTTAGGTTTGAAACTTGGTGGAATAATGAAAGTCGTCCCGGAAGCCGTGAGTTCAGAAGGCCGATCTGATATTGACATTATATTGTCTGACGATGTTTACGCTGTTTTTGAGCTGAAATATATGCCTGCCCCAAAAAATGAGGAGCGGTCACATGAGAAATTATCTGGAGCTATGGATGAAATGGCGGATGCAGCTATTACTCAATTGAAAAATACTTTACAAGATAAAAAATATAATAATCAGGCTAGCAAAATAATTTCTGCCGGAATAGTTATCTGCGGCCGGGATATCGTTTCGGTTAAATTTGCTGAGGACATTCCAGCCTCGAACAGATGAATTCGTACGTCCTTTCGCCAATTATACTCAAATCACTCCTACGAAAAGCGGAAAACATATGTGAAAGAATCCATTGAGGGGAACCTTCCTGCTGAATGTTCTTCCCTAATTCCCTGTCTAAAGGGTGGCTGGAAATGGTATTTAACTATTCATGTGTCAATTATCTGCACTGGCGCGTCATATAATTATCATATTTTGTTTTTATTTTAAATATATTTCTAGTATTATATAATATAATATGATAATTAAATAATACGCTATATAAAGATATAATACAATTATATTTAGATTGTTTTATCAAATTTTACGTACATAATAATATGTGATAGCATAATAAAAAGTCATTTTTTCGAATTATACATTTATAATTAGTCGATATAATTATCTTTATTTCACTTAACTCCTAAAAACAGGTATTTTTACCGTGAATAAACCCGCCAAGGTATTTTTATGCCTAGGAGGTGAAGCTGCAGCAACTCATGACATTTTTTCGAAGGCGTCAGCCTGAGAGCTTGCCGCTTTCTTTTCTTTACGTCCAGAACAATTTTTCGCTTAAGTTTCAGGTCAGGTTTAGTATCAGATTATGGGAAATTTCCGATATTCTTACTGCACCTGACATAACATCGTTTCATTAGGCATTGTCCCCCGGTAAGGCGATCCGCTTGTCCTCAAAAGCTGAAAATCCATGATAATCCAAATTACCGCAGGCCCGGTATATGGCTTTGGTTTTTTCCGGTTCAGCCAGCGGTTGTTTTTTCAAAAATTCCGGAAGCCGGGGACAAGATTTCAGGTCCGGCTCCGCAGAGTGAGCCTGTCTTTAATGCCGTGTAAATATCAAATATTTTGCTTGATTAAACTGTTTATTTGCTTTTATCTGGTATTATAATATAAAATTAATTATATTTTGCTTTCGGGCAGAAACTCAAAGTCAGGGGTTTTTGGAGATGGCAATTTGGGTCCTGAATCGGACGGCGGTTCAGTTTTTCTCTGTTTGAAAGACAGCGGACCGGACCTTTGGAGGCAAAAATATCTTGAAATTAAGTTTCCGAACGTTTATATTGGTTAATTGTCTTGTGAATTGACCCGATTAAACTTAATCGGGCCCGGCAGACGGAAAACGCAAGAGGAAAATTTCATGAACAGACAAGCTGGGCCTCGGGCCAAAAAAATAGTTCTGGCTTACTCCGGTGGCCTGGATACATCCATAATTTTAAAGTGGCTTCTTACTGAATACGGGGCTGAGGAAGTCATTGCTTTCTGCGCCGATGTCGGTCAGGCCGAGGAACTGGACGGTCTGGAGACCAAGGCTTTAAAGACCGGAGCCTCGAAGTGCTTTATCCGTGATCTTAAAGAAGAATTTGTCAGGGATTTTGTTTTTCCGGCCATAAGAGCCAACGCTGTTTATGAAGGCCAGTATTTGCTGGGCACTGCTCTGGCCAGGCCGGTTATTGCCAAACATTTAGTTGAGGTGGCTTTAGCCGAGGGAGCCGGGGCTATTGCCCACGGAGCTACCGGCAAGGGTAACGATCAGGTCCGTTTTGAACTGACGGCTATGGCTCTGGCTCCGAACCTTATTACTGTGGCCCCCTGGCGGGAATGGAATATGTCTTCTCGGTCCGAGCTGATTCAGTTCGCCAGGGATCATGATATACCGGTTCCGGTCACGGCAGCCAAGCCCTATTCCATGGACCGCAATCTTTTGCATATCAGTTTCGAGGGCGGGATATTGGAAGATCCCTGGACTGAGCCGGCCGAAGATATGTTTGTTTTGACGGTGTCCCCGGAAAGAGCCCCTGATAAGCCCTGCGAAATTGCTGTAGACTTTGTTAACGGCAACCCGGTGGCCGTTAACGGCCAGGACCTCACTCCGGCCGCATTGCTGCGCCGTCTGAATGTTCTGGCCGGTGAAAACGGTATCGGCCGGGCCGATTTGGTGGAATCCAGGTTCGTGGGCATGAAATCCAGGGGAGTCTATGAGACACCCGGCGGAACCGTTCTTCATCTGGCCCACCGCAGTTTGGAGACTCTGACTTTGGACCGGGAAGTCCTGAGCTTAAAGGAAGCTTATCAGGGCCGCTACGCGACCATGGTATATAACGGGTTCTGGTACGCTCCGGAGAGAGTGGCTCTCCAGACTCTCATTGACCAGACCCAGGAAAAAGTGACCGGAACGGTCCGTTTGAAACTCTATAAAGGCGGGGTGTGGGTGACCGGCCGCAAGTCGCCTAATTCTTTATATAGCGAGGCCTACGCTACATTTGAAAAAGACGAGGTCTACAATCAGGCCGATGCCGGCGGTTTTATCCGCTGTCAGGGTTTAAGGCTCAGGGTCGCCTCGGGCAGGTAAGAGTATGCCAAATAACTCCCCGCCGGATTTGATCCGGAGCCGTTTAAGGGAGCCGGCCGATCCGGCGCTGGCCAAAGCCTCGGTTTCGGTGGATTTTGATAAACGTCTGGCTCCCTACGATCTGGCCGGAAGCCTGGCTCACGCTAAGATGTTAGGTCAGGTCGGCCTCGTCTCGGAGGAAGACTTGCGGCTGATGATTCACGGTCTGCAGGAACTTTCCGTGGAAGTGGCCGAGGGGCGTTTTGAGTGGCGGGCAGAACTGGAAGATGTCCATATGAATCTGGAGAAAGCTCTGACCGACCGGATAGGTCCGGCCGGAGCCAGGCTCCACACGGCCCGGAGCCGGAACGATCAGGTGGCTTTAGACGAGCGCCTTTATTTAAAGGACGTGGTTGGGAAAATCAGCCGACTTATCTGGGAACTCAGGGAGGCTTTAGTTAAGAAAGCCGGAGAAGTAAAAGATACGCCTATGCCGGGCTATACTCACCTCCAAAGAGCCCAGCCCGTGCTTCTGGCCCATCATTTTCTGGCTTACTACGAGATGCTGACCAGAGATTCCGGCCGGTTGGGGGATTTAGAAAAAAGGCTCCATGAAATGCCTTTGGGCAGCGGGGCCTTATCCGGCACCGGCCTGCCGATAAAACCTGAACTCGTGGCTCAGGAACTGGGCTTTCCGGATCTGTCAGGCAACAGTTTAGACGCCGTAGCCAGCCGGGACCTTCTGATGGAGTTTTTAGCCTTTGGGGCCATATTGGCGGTCCATTTGTCTCGTCTGGCCGAAGATATGATTTTATGGTGTTCAGCCGAATTTAATCTGGCCGAACTGCCTGATTCCCTGACCACTTCCAGCTCCATGATGCCCCAGAAGAAAAACCCCGACGGGGCCGAATTATTAAGAGGCAAAACCGGGCGGACCATTGGCAATCTGGTGACCTTACTGACTGTGGTCAAGGGCCTGCCGATGTCCTATAACCGCGATCTCCAGGAAGATAAAGAGCCTCTGTTTGATACGGCGGATACTTTGGAACTCATTCTGCCGTTGGCTAAAGCGCAGGTTACGGGTTTGAAGTTCAATAAATCCAGGCTGACGGAATTGGCCGACGATCCTTATACTCCAGCCACGGACTTAGCCGACAGCCTGGTCTTAAAAGGCGTCCCGTTCAGGGAGGCCCACCGTCAGGTCGGAGCGCTGGTGGCTTATTGCGTGGAGAAAAAAATTTCTTTAGCCGAGACGGAGGCCGAAGTTCTTAAAAGATTCTGTCCCCAGGCTGAACCGGACATACTTAAACGTCTGACTCTCTTTCAACTTTTGGCGGCCAGAGACAAAACCCCCGGCGGCACGGCGCCCAAGACGGTTCAGCTGAGGCTAACCCGGGCCAAAGAGATGTTAGCCGAAGAAAAAGACAGGCGGGGTGCGGGATGAAAGTAAGTAAGTTCTTATGCCTTCTTTCGGCCCTGGGTCTGGTGTTTTTCATAAGCGCCTGCGGGGTTAAAACTCATCCCTATCCGGAATCGGCCACCCTGCCCGGTCCGGTACGGAATCTGGCCCAGAGTCAGGACGACCGCAGTCAGCTCTGGCTGACCTGGCTCTCTCCTTTGTTTAACGCCGCCGGCCGGCCATTGCGCTCAATAGATCACTTTGAGGTCTGGGGAGCCGATTACGAAAAGCGGGGTTTTTGCGACGGCTGTCCGGTCAGTTACCGGAAACTGGCCGAGGTTTATATGAAACCTCCGGCTCCCGGGCTTAATATAAACGAAGGTCCTTACCAGTGGGTGACGACCGTCAAGCCAGACCGGGTCTACCGCTTTAAAGTAGCCGGTTTTTCCGGACGCGGTGCGGTCAACCAGGACAGCTGGGAAGAAATAACCGTTTGGGGTCAGAAAAATCCTGGCGGACTGATGAATTTCCGGGCCGTCTCAGACGATCTGGCGGTCAGACTAAGCTGGCCTGAGCCCAGAGGCGAAATTTCGGTGGAAGTCCAGAAACAAAGTCCGGGCGGCGATTGGCAGGTTTTGGATTTGACCGGCAGTCAACCGGGAGCAGTCACGGATTTGGACGTTGTCTACGGCCAGACATACATCTACCGGGCCAGACTGACGGCTCGGGAAGGCCAAAGCTCAGTGCCCGGCCCCTTTACTTCCGAAATCAGGGTGCGGGTGGAAGATCTCCTGCCTCCCAGACCCATCGGTTTTCTGGATGCCTCACCGGCTCCCAACGGAGTCAGTCTGCGCTGGGAGAACCTTTCTTTAGAAGAATCAATAGCCGGCTACAGAGTCTACCGGCGTCGGGCCCAGGACAGCGGATTTATTTTAATCAGCGGGCTTATTAAGACCAATACCTATCTGGATACCGGGATTATGCCAGAAGAGACTGTCTTCTATCGGGTCACGTCAGTTGATAACAGCCCGTCGGCCAACGAAAGCCGGCCTTCTCCGGAAGTCTCAGTTCTGACGGTCAATCAGACAGAACCCGAACCGGTACGGCCTGAGGTGGTAGATCCTGGACTTTAATTAACGTAAATAAAAGGCGATTTTGGGTTAAATTTATGAACACGGCCTCGTTTGAATACCGCGACGGCGCTCTGGCGGCCGAAGGAGTCTGTTTACGGAAACTGGCCGATGAGCTGGGCACACCTTTGTATGTCTATTCTGCTCTGGCTATCCGGCGGAATTTTTTGGCCTATGAGGCGGCCTTTAAAGATGTGCCCCATCTGGTCTGCTACTCAGTCAAGGCGGCTTCTAATTTAGCTCTTCTGGATATCATTAAATCCCTTGGCGGGGGCGCTGATATTGTCTCTGGCGGGGAACTTTACCGGGCCCGGAAAGTCGGAATCGAGCCCAGTAAAATCGTTTTTTCCGGAGTAGGCAAAACGGAAAAAGAAATGGCCGAGGCCTTGAAAGCCGATGTCCTTATGTTTAATGTGGAATCAGGCCCGGAGGCTGAACTTCTAAACAAGGTTGCCGGTCAGATGGGAAAAAAGGCCCCCATATCGTTTCGGGTTAATCCAGATGTGGATCCCAAGACCCATCCTTATATTGCCACGGGCCTTAAGGAAAGTAAGTTCGGCATACCGATTGATGAGGCCCGGGATCTTTACCGGCAGGCTAAAAATTTAAGCCATCTGGACCCCATAGGTCTGGACTGCCACATAGGCTCACAGCTGACCCAGATAAGCCCCTTTGCCGCTGCGGCCGAGCGCTTGGCAGCTTTACTGGGGTTGCTGAAACAGGACGGCCTGAAGATAAGGTACTTGGATTTAGGCGGCGGTTTGGGCATTAATTATCACGCCCAGGATGTTCCGACTGCGGCGGATTACGCCCGGGCCGTCAAGGACGTCTTAGGCGGTTGTCTGCCGGAACTGACTTTGATAATGGAACCCGGCCGGTCGGTAGTCGGTCCGGCGGGCCTAATGCTGGTCCGGGTTCTGTACAATAAAATTACCCCCCACCGGCATTTTGTAATAATTGACGGGGCCATGAATGATCTCATTAGACCTAGTCTTTACGGCTCCTACCATGAAATTTTACCGGTCATTGACCACAACAGGCCGAAAGTTAAGGTCAATGTGGTGGGGCCTGTCTGCGAGTCAGGCGATTTTATGGCCCAAGACCGGGAACTTTCGGAAGTAAAAGCCGGGGAGTGTCTGGCTGTTTTCGGAGCCGGAGCTTACGGTTTTTCCATGAGTTCCAACTACAACTCCCGTCCGCGTCCGGCTGAAGTGCTGGCGGACGGGCAATCTTACCGGGTTATTCGGGCCCGGGAAACCCTGGAGGATTTGCTCCGGGGCGAGACTGTATAAACCGGCCGGGTGTTCGACCGGTTTTGGTTTTTTCCAGGCTATTTGGCCACAGGAGAACATTGATGGTTCAGACAATGGAGAAATTCAGTTTCCATAAATATAGCGGTCACGGCAACGATTTCGTGATTATTGACAATTGGAACGGTCCGGTGCCGGAAGCGGAGCAGTCCCGTATTTCCCGTCTGTTATCCAGGCCCAAGTTCGGGGTCGGGGCCGACGGAGTGGTTTTTATCGGGGCCGGTCCCGATGAGGTGGATTTTGCGGTCCGTTTTTTTAATTCCGACGGTTCCGAAGCCGACATGTGCGGAAACGCCAGCCGCTGTGCTGCCCATCTGGCCCATTTTTTAAATATCGCCCCGGCCGAGATGACTTTTAAGACCAAAGCCGGGATAGTGGAGTCCATGGTCACTGATCGTCAGGTCAGTGTCCTTTTGCCTAGAATTTCCCGGCCCGAGGGAGCAGCTTTAATTGAAGTCGACGGCTTCAGCCAGACTTATTACCGCATAAATACCGGAGTTTACCACGCCGTAGCTTTTTTAAATGATCTTGACACTCTCAATGTGGCCAAATACGGCCGGGCGGTCCGCTATCATAACTCTTTCAGCCCTGACGGCACTAATGTTGATTTTGTCAAGGTGGTCGGGGACAATGCCTTAAATGTCCGGACTTACGAAAGAGGAGTGGAGGCCGAGACATTGGCCTGCGGCACAGGGGTGACGGCGGCTTCCTTAATGGCCGCTGTCCAGGGCCTGGTTACCGGGCCGGAAGTTGTCTGCCATACCCGGGGCGGAGAGGATCTTACCGTCCGTTATGAAGGTTCACCCGAGTCCCCGGACAAGGTCTTTCTGGAAGGAGCGGTCCGTTACATCTTCTCCGGCCAGGTCGGACCGGATATTTTTAAAAAATAGTTGTCCTTCATTTCTGGTTTATCCAGTTTTCAGGGAGCTTAGTATGCCAGTTTCCTTCAGAGGCGTAGTGGTGGCCATGGTCACTCCGTTTAAAGACGGAGCCGTTGATGAGGCCGCTTTAAGACGCCACATTGATTTTTTAATTGATCAGGGCGTTCAGTCTGTACTGCCCTGCGGGACCACCGGAGAATCGCCGACTTTATCCCACGAAGAGCATAACAGGGTAGTGGCCCTGACTGTGGAAGCTGCCCGGAAACGGGTGCCGGTTTTAGCCGGGGCCGGTTCCAACTCCACCGCCGAAGCTGTGGGCATGGCCAAACACGCTAAACAGGTCGGGGCTGACGGACTGCTTTTAGTCTCCCCTTACTATAATAAACCGACTCAGGAGGGTCTGTACCGCCATTTTGTGACCGTGGCCGAGGCGGCCGAACTGCCGGTGATTTTATATAATATTCCCGGCCGCTGCGCGGTTAATATCCTGCCGGAAACCGTGGCCCGTTTAGCCGCGCATCCTTTGATTGTCGGGGTTAAAGAGGCCACCGGCGACTTAAACCAGATGATCAGGACCATTGAACTGTGTCCGCCCGATTTTTTGGTGACGTCCGGTGACGACGGCTTAACCCTGCCCCTTTTGGCGGTCGGCGGCGGGGGAGTTATCTCGGTGGCAGCCAATATTATTCCCAAACCCTTAGTCGGGATGTGGCGGGCTTGGGAAGAGGGCCAGACGGCTAAAGCCAGAGAACTTTTCTTTAAGATGCTGCCTTTTTTTAAAGCACTGTTTTTGGAAACTAACCCCATTCCCATTAAATACGCTCTTCATTTAGCCGGACGGATGGAACCGGATCTGCGCCTGCCGTTGGTTCTGCCTTCCGGCCCGGTCCAGGAAAAGCTTTCAGAAATGATCAATTTATGGGGACTTAAAGGCTGATGGACCGGATACCTGTTACGGTGGCCGGGATTTTGGGCCAGATGGGCCGGCGGCTTATGCTGGGAATTTCCGGCCACCCGGCGTTAAAGCTTTCCGGCGGTACGCTCAGGTCCGGCCACCCCGGTCTGGGTCAGGATCTTGGCGTTCTGAGCGGAATCGGCCTTTTGGGCATAGCGGCTACGGACAATCTGGCTAAAGCCCTGGAGAGCGCTAAAGTTTTAATTGATTTTACCTCGCCAGCGGCTTTAAAGGCTCATTTGGCCGCAGCCCAAAAAGTTGGCTGTGCGGCGGTAATAGGCACGACAGCATTAGGCGACAGAGAAAAGGCCGCATTAAAGGAGGCCTCCGCAGTCATCCCGGTTCTCTGGGCTCCCAATATGAGTCTGGGGGTTAATCTTCTTTATAAACTGGTCTCAGAGGCGGCTAAGTCTCTGGGACCTGACTTTGACGTGGAAATAGTTGAAGCTCACCATCACCGCAAAAAAGACGCGCCCAGCGGTACGGCCGTCAGGCTTTTTGAAGTCATTGCCGAGGCTAAAGAGCTGGATAAAAAAGAGGCCTTAATTACCGGCCGAAACGGTTTAGTCGGGGCCCGACCGACAGGAGAGATAGGCGTTCTGGCGTTAAGGGGCGGGGATATAGTCGGCGAGCACACGGTTTATTTTTGCGGTCAGGGCGAAAGACTGGAACTGACCCATAGGGCCCAAAGCCGGGACACCTTTGCCGCCGGAGCCATGCGGGCCGCAGTCTGGCTGGCCGGTAAATCCAAAGGTCTCTATTCTATAAACGATGTTCTGGGGCTAAAGTAATAGCCGGACCCATTAAGTTCTCTGGCGATTTTGCCTGATTTAGGGCATAATGGCCGGATTCCGGCTGGCGGAAGGAAAAAGCCTGAGGAGGGGCGGACGTTATGGACCTTCTTAAGGTCAGACATTTTCTGGCGGTTCTTTTAGGGGCAGTGAGCCTTTTTATCAGCGGTTGCGTTATGACTATGCCTAAACCGTTACTGTCGTCAAGGCATGTTCAGAATGTACCAGATTTGGTGGGCCGGTATTTGGACGAACGGGGCGAGGAAGTAAGGATTTTAGCCTCCGACGCCACTAATAATAATTCTTTTGTGGCCTACCCTCCGAATAAGAAAAACAGCCTCTATGTGACGATCCAGCAATTAAGCGGCAGCCAATATATAGTTCAGGCTAAACCTGAAGGCGGGCAGGGGGTTTTTCTGTCAGTGGCTGAAATCAGTCTGCCCAAAATTACGGTCTATGTATTTCCAAATTCCGGGGGAGCGGTTATGGAACTGGCCAGCCGAAATCAGGTTGCGGTCAATGAAGACGGTTTGATTACGGAATATAAGTCAGCTCAAGGCATAATTACTTTTTTCCAGAGCCTGTTTTCTATTAATGACAAAGAGCCTTTGGTCTTCACCAAACAGGCCAGGTAAACAGATACGCGCCCGTAGCCCAATGGATAGAGCACTAGCCTTCTAAGCTATCGGTTGCAGGTTCGAGTCCTGCCGGGCGCGCCACTTATTTAATTTATTAATATAAAAAGCCTAAAATTGATGTAAACAAACGATTTTAGGCTTTTTTGTTTCTCTGAACGCAGCCAACTGAAAGTGAGCGGTTTCAGGCTTTGGTGAATGATAAATTTTTTACCGTGAAACATACACCCCGCTATCCCTAACCAAATTGGCAGGGAATCTGATATTAGGACAAAATATCCCCGAACGGGTCTGGAGAACTCGGTTAAGTTGATATATATAGTGTCGATTAGGCGCGTTTAAGTCAAATCGGCCTTAACTAAAGGCAACTTATTTTCCGGGAGTCAGCCAAGCAATTTCAGACTGCTTTGACTTCCTGCAGGGCCATCACTTTTTTTGGTCAGCCTCTTTTTCGTTTGACCGGACCATTTTCAGGTTCCCTTTCTTCTGGCTTGGCCACATCTTTTTTAGGCCGACCTCTTTTTTGTTTGAACTGGCCTATTTCTGATTGCCGTTCTTCTGGCTTGATCAGTGCCTTTTTGGACCCCTCATTTTTGGGCTCTGACTGATCATTGCCA
>JAISEL010000142.1 GCA_031264185.1 Deltaproteobacteria bacterium | reverse complement strand
ACTTTCGCCTTTATATTGCAGTCTTACCTTCAAAAAGCGGTTAATGGCGGGGCTTTAGTTCACAGGGAATATGCCGAGGGAAGGGGATCTGTTGATTTGGCGGCCATTTATCAGGGTCGTGAGTATCTTATTGAGGTCAAGCTTCAGGATAATTCAAAGCTTGATGAAAGTTTGGAGCAACTGGCTGGGTACCTGGACCGGGCTGGAGAAAATGAAGGATGGCTTGTCATTTTTGATCCCAGCGGGAAATTATGGAAAGATAAAGTTTATTATGATAAAAAATTATATAAAAATTATACTATCCATGTTTTTGGTTGCTGATACGTTTAAAAGTATATAATCAACTTATTTCTTGCTGATAACGTTTGGTACTTAGCGTACCAGTCTTCCAGCAGAGGTTAATAAAAATCAATACGAACTGTTACTAAAAGTCCGCATACATCCAATAATTTTGACGGTATCAATTATATTTTTGTTTTTTAATTTATTGTATTTTCAACGTTTTATTTTTAAAATTATAACTCCCTCAGCTACTTGGCAAAACTCCTAGCCATTAGTAAGCCGATTAAGACCGAAGAGTAACCCCAAACATAGGCATTATCTTTTTCCGTTTTTTCCAGATAGTTGAAACCTGGCCATATTTTGGACCTGGGAGAATAGGGCACCCGGGCTAAAAATCCTGGCAGAACCAAAACCAAATACCGGGAATTTTCCTGGGTCCGCAAAGACTGCCAGGCTGAGTAATGGGGCTGGGACAGAATAGCCTCCAAATCCTGAACCGCAGTCAGATCTCCCCAGTTATCCATACCGAAGAAGCCGGCCCTGACCGAAACCATAAAAGGTGCGTGAGCCAAGGCCCCCAAACGGGCCATATTACGCATCAAAGCCAGATCTTCCGGACCGCTCCCCAGTTCATAGGCCCCGATGACAGCGCCGAAAGGCTGCCCCCCGAACTGCCCGTACTCCAGAGAGTAAATCTTCCGAAACATCGAAGATCTGGTGATTTCTGGGGCTTCGGTCAGATCTTCATAAATCTCCGTGTGGGTGGCGTCCAGAATATGGACTTCCACATTCTCCCGCCGGTCGGCTCCGTCCACCAGATACTTAGGCGACCGCCAGGTCCTCTCTACATCCTGAAAAGCCTGATGGTGCAGAATCTCGTCTAACTGCCGGCTCAGGGCTGTATCCAAACCGGCAATCAGTCCGTCCAGCTCCAAGACAGCCCGGCCAGGATCCTCCAGGCAGGGATTCAGCGGCAGAGCAAAAGAGAGAGCCGTAACTAAAGCTGCCCGATCCTCCTCGCTTAAATCCGCCGTCAGATCCTCTAAGTAAGAAGTCATCAGCTTAATTGCCAATCGCCTTGGGGCTGGAACCTGCGGAACTCAGACCGGCAGCGTTAAAGACTGCGGCTGCGCGGCGGAAAAACATGGCAGCTCCCACGGCGACAACTTTTTGGACTTCCGAAAAGACCTTCAGGCTGGCTGCAGCCGCTGAAAACCTCTCCGGCCCGACCAGATCAGTCATAGATCTTTCGAACTGACGGTTCTCTCCTTCTACGGCCATGGTATCCTGGGTCACGGCTCGGACCGCTTTTTGGAAAATAAATTCTTGATAACGTTTTTAACGAAAAACTGCAAAATAAATAATTTATTTTAAAATTAACAATTTTAAGCTTGTAATAAATCATAAAATATTGTTTATTAATTAAAATATTTGAATAATATAATAATCAATTGCCGCAAATCTGTCTTAAAGAAGACCGAAACTGAGATATTTTAAGGCCCGATTTTAGGTAATCGTTTAGGCCTCCCTTTTTTTACTGGGTCTCGGAGTACCAAGACTTCCGGGCAAGGCAGAATCCCTACAGACCATTCCCGGCCACTGCCTTCGGCTTTCAGACCTCCGAAACCAAGTCTCCAGCGCCGCCCCTCAAATTCCTATACTCAGAGTTCCTAAATATGAGGCTTTACTGCTCACCGGACCTCACTTGAACCCCATCTGGCAGGCTGGAGGGTTCAGTAGTCTTTTCGCGAGGTTCTGGGCTGGTTCCTGACTGAAAATGGCACCTGATTTCTGACAATTTAATGTCACTCGTGAACCAATTAAGATTTAAAATTATATCTCAGAACAGTATTCATTCCAAGAGAGCATTTCCGCTTTAAGCGGCGGTGGTAACTTAATACGGAGATAAATAAAAATTAATTACCAAATTTAAATATAAATTTATGATTTAATATATATATAAAGTTTTAAACATAACATATAATTAATAATTTAAATTTTTAGATACTTTTTTATAGCTATAAACATTATTTCAAAACAAGTAAAATTTTTTTAAGGCCTATTTTAAGGCCAAAAGCAGGTAGCCGTACCTGAAAAATTTTTTTGGCCAGATTTCGCCAGAACAACAATTTTTTCTATTTTATATTTTTTTATTTATTTTAGTATTAAAAGGATTTAAAATTTAGTTTTAGTCATAAACAAACTAAAAGTAAGAATAATTATATCTTTTAAAATCTGAAAATTTGATTGTATCGCGAATTTTGAGTAGTTTTGACAAAATTTGGGCAGAGCCCTTCTTGCAGCCTGTTTACTGCCCGGGTCTATGGTTATTGGGCGGACTTTGGACAATTTTCGACCCGGAGAAATTTCGCTTTAGAAAAATCCGAAGCCCGGCGAGTCTGGGCTAAATGGTCCGTAAGGCTTCATTCAGGGCGCCGGCCAACGTAGTATCTGGCTCCTCATTCCGGCCGCTGCGATACGGACTTAAAACTCGGAGGCCGGTCAGATTTGGAGAAAAAGAAAGCTAATCCGACCCCCAAAAGAGCCAGGCTAAGGATCTGGCCCCAGGTCAGCCAGCCCCAGGCCAGATAGCCCCAGCCCGGGTCCGGCTCCCGGAAAAATTCGGCGGCAATTCGCACCAAGGCGTAAACTATGGCCATAAAAGCCGAAGTCCGGCCCGGCGCCGGCAAGCGGCGGGCGTAGAGACCAACCAGAAACCACAGAAAAGGCCCTTCCAGAAAAGCTTCGTAAAGCTGGCTGGGATGCCGGGGAACCGGCCCGGCCGCGTCAAAGAACATGGCCCAGGGCACTTCAGACGGCCGGCCCCACAGTTCGCCCGTGAGAAAATTGCCCGCCCGTCCCAGACCCAGCCCCAGAGGGACCCACCGGACCAGCCGGTCCAGCACCGGCCAGAAGGCCCCGGAACCGCCGCCGGCCAGCCGGACGGCGGCCAATGTGCCCAGGAGACCTCCGTGGAAAGACATGCCCCCCTGCCACAGCCGGAAAATATCGGCCGGATTTTTCAGGTAATGGCCGGGTTCGTACAAAAACGCGTAGCCCAAGCGGCCCCCGAGCACGGCCCCGACCATAGCCCAGACTATAATTGTGTCCAGCTGGGCCGAATTGAGCCGCCGCCCCGGTCCGACCGTCAAAGGATCCCGCCGGGCCAGAAACCAGATGGCCGAGAAGGCCACTGCGTACATGGTCCCGTACCAGGGGAAGGCCATCAGGGAACCAGAGCTCGGAGAGTGTTCCGGAACCCGGCAGCGGTCTCCCGCCGGTCGGCCTTCCGGTCCCCAAAGCCGCCCGCCCGGAGAGCCCCGAAAAGACGCCGCCGACAGTCGGTCATGGAAATCCCTCCGCAGTTTGCAGCCTTTTGCCCGGACCGGACCTGACGGTCCGGGAGCCGCCGAAAAATCAGCGAACCCGGCCGGGACCTCCGGCCGCCGATAAGACTCAGGCCAAAAGGCCCAGGGGCCCCGGAACAGCCGCCAGCCGCCCCTGAGCCGCTATTAAATACTCTTTCCCCCGTCTTGGGGGATTCCCTGTTCAGGACCTCCGGCCACCGGACCGGATAAAAACCGGCGGCCAAACCCGCCGGATTATCTCCGCCGGACCGGGAATTCAGGGGCGGCGGCCGATGGTCTGATACATTTGATCCATGGCAATGAGAACCTCAAAAGGCGGATTCCAGCCGATGGCCAAAGTCATTTTCAGGTTCAGGGCCAAGGTCAAGGGCGCTTCGTAGACCTGATTGATCCGGCGGGGGGTCTGGCCGCTGATTATGGCCTCCACAACTTTGGCCTCGAAAAGGCTGGCGTCCTCGAAATTGTCCCGGCCGATACTCATCAGGACGCCTAATTTGGCCTCATTGGGGCCGCTTTGGGAAAAGCTGGGAATACGGGCCTTGATGATGGGTTCCAGGATTTCTTCCAGGCGATAGGCCTGCATGCCGTTGTTGACGGTCAGATAGATGGCATCACTATTTACCGAAAGATCTCGGACGCAGGCCAAGAGATTTCGGAAGCTTTTCTCCGGATCGTCGATTTCCAGGCTGGTTTCGCAGGGTACCAGCTCAAAACCCAGTTCCTGGGCCATTTTCCTGATGGTCGGCAGACCCATGGCTCCCTGCCCGTCGGGCGTATCGTCGATAGGCACCCCCAGCCGGCGGAATTTGAAGATATCGTGGAAAATGCGGATCTGCCGCTCGTTTCTGTCCCTCTCCACCTGCACGTGGGCGTGGTCCAGGCCGGAGTCGTTTTCGGCCTTAGAAATTCCGGCGGCCACCGGGTCGGTGGCGGTAATTGACATCACCGGCACCCGGTGTTCGTCGGTGACCAGATCCAGACCGGCCCAGGTCCCGAAAGTCAGGATCAGATCCACGTCGCGATCCGCCCGGAGACGCCGGAGGATTTCTCCCTTCAGCCTGACCCGCTCCTCTTGATTCCAGCCGGCTGAGTAATAGCCGTCGGTTAAAAATTCCAGCCGCTCGCTTCGGGCGTTTTCCGTCAGCCAGCGCCACAGCTCGGCGGAATCCATGCTGTCTTCGTCGGCGAGCGGGGGAGGCGCCTGGTAATCAATGAGTTCCAAGCTCTTAAGGCCCAAAATGAAGCCGAACAGGATCTTGTAGTAGTCCCGGTACTGGCCGCCCTCAACGTAGATGACCCGCCATTTTTTCGGCGGGCCGGCCGGGGACCCGGCCGCCGGGCCTTCCGCCGTCTCGGCTGACAGCGGCCGGGGGCTGAGGCTGAGCGCCAGAGTCAGGATAAGGAAGATTTTGAGCCAAAGCATAGCCCGCATAAGCAATCACCTAGATGTCCGGCGGCCCGAAGAAAAGTTCAATGCGGTTGGTTCCGTCGTATTCGTAATAATAGTGAGAGACCAGTTTTTTGACCAGAAAGACTCCCAGACCGCCGACCGGCCTGGCAGAGAGGTCCGCTGCGGTGTCGGGCTCGGGGGCCTGGCCGAAGGGGTCGAACGGCCGGCCCCAGTCGCGGAGGGAAATTTTCAGATACGGCCGGCCGTCGAAACTGATCTGACCGCAGGATATCTCCGCCTCGCCCTCGGAGCCGCCGTAGGCGTAGCCGGCCGTGTTGACCAGGAGTTCCTCGACCGCCAGTTCAACCTTAGGCAGAAGAAACCGGAACTCCGGCCCGACCGCCTCGTCGAGAAACTGTTTGACGGAGGGCAGCCGGTCAATGGCGGCCTTAACTGTCATAGTCTGCGTCACCATAAACGTTTCCTCGCCGATCCCCCGCCGGGCTCCTAAGAGGCCTTACGGAAAATCCGGTTCACAGATTCTTCAGGGCCTCTTCCTTGGTCGGGAAAATTTTGAAAATGGCGTCAAACGAAGAGATGGAAAAAATTTCCGCGACCATGGGCTGCAGATCGCAGAAGGCCAGGGTCAGACTGTGTTCCTGACAGGCTTTGCCCAGGATCAGCACCACCCTCAGGCCGGCTGAACTGATGAACTCCAGCCGGCTCAGATCCAAAAGGATCCTGGACGGGGCCGTACCCAGAAGCTCCTTGGCCGCCTGGTCAAAATCAGCTGAGTTGGTAGCGTCCATGCGCCCGGACACGCTCAGGATCCTGACCCCGTTTTCTTCGTTTACCGCGATATTCATGAATCTCTCCTGCCGAACGGCCTTTGGCCGCCCAAGGCCGTTTTTCCGGTCAGCCGTAGCTGAACAGCAGGCCCTGACAGATTTTCAGCCACCCTTCCAGGGTAACGAACAGTAAAAGCTTAAAAGGCAGAGAAATGGTCATCGGCGAGACCATCATCATGCCCATGGCCAAAAGGATATTGGAAATAATCAAATCAATGGCGATGAACGGCAGGTAAAGCAGAAACCCTATCTTGAAGGCCTTGGTCAGTTCGGAAATGACAAAGGAGGGAATAAGCAGCAGAAAGCTTTCCTCGGATATCAGGCCCCGGATTTCCGGGGGCCAGATTCTCTGGGCCGCAGCCACGAAGCTTTTGAGGACGTAAGTTTCGGTGTTGCGGCGCAGAAATTTCCGCAAAGGCTCCGAGGCTTCCTGGGCAATAACGGCCATCTCGGCGGTCAGCGGATTGTCGGGCATTTGTTTGTTTTCCACCAGCCGCCAGGTCTCCAGGCCGACGGGGGCCATAATGAAGACCGAGAGAATGATGGCCAGCCCGTTCATAACCATGGTCGGGGGAATCTGCTGAACCCCCAGGGCATTGCGCACCAGAGTGGTCACCACGACGATCTTGACGTAGGAGGTGACCATCATCAGAAAAAAAGGCAATAGTCCCATCACCACCATCAGGACGATCAGGTAAAGGGGACTTACGCTGGTCATCTCAGCGGTCGTCCGCAACCCTGACAACCTGAACGCCGACCGTTCCGTCCAAATCCACCAGACGGCCCTGAGCCACCGGCCGGCCGCTGACCGTCAGGGTCACCGGCTTGGTCAGTTCGGCGTCCAGGGGAAAAACCGTCCCCGGCGCCAGAGCGGCTATTTCCTTAAGAGAAAGGCTGAGCCGGCCCAGCTCAAATTCGACCGTGACCTCCAGCTCGTCTAGGTTTTTGATGAGCGGAGCCTGATCCTGATCGGCGGGCCGGGCCGACTGATCTTTCTGTTCAGTCTGTTCAGTTTGTTCAGTTTGTTCCGCAGCTTTTCCAGCGTCCTGCAAGGGCCTCTCCTTGGCGTTGTAATTATTCGTCGTGACCCGGGCCTTACCGTCGCCGCATTGAAGGGCAATGGGAGGCCGGCCCCTGATTTTCAGAAAAGCCCGGTTTTCCAAAGCCGGATAGGCGGGCGGCAGCAGAATATCGCCCACGGCCAGCTCCCGGAGCAAATTCCAGGGCAGGCTCATCTCCCCGGCCAGAAGAACCGCCGGAATGGTCAGACTGTCCAGCTTAAGGCGGCGCCTGAACGGCCGGGAAGCCAGCCGATCCAGAAGCCATTTGGCCGCCTGAGCTGACGGGGAAGCTATTTTCAGAGGGGTCAGGCCCCGATCCGGTCCGGGGCTGAGCCCGAACTCCAGACCCTGAGAGTCAGCTCCCTCCGGGCCGCCGGGCCCGGTCAGGGTCAAGGGGACCCCCAGAACCCGCTCCAAATCCCCCAGAACCGGCCGCAGATAGAAGGCCGCCGCCGCCAGCCGGAAATCCTCGGGCAGATCAGCGGGATTTATGCCCTCCAGTCCTGCCCGGCCCGAGAGCAATTCCCAGGAGCCCAGGAACAGGCGCCAGGCAAAGCCGCCGGCCTCAAGATCGAGCGCCCCCACCGGCGGCCAGGCCGGCCCGGCCGGGATGGGGATAAAAGTCAGAGTTTCTTGACCGCCGGCCGGGATGTAGCCGGCAAACCTCTGGCTGACGGAGGCAATCAGGCCAGCCAGATCGCGCCCGAGGGCCGTCAGCGGATAGGGAGCAGGCTCCGGCGGCACTTACTGTCTCTCTTTGGGAGCCGAGCCTGCCCGGTTCCGGGCGTCCCCCCGGCCGCCGCCGTCCCGGCCGGCCGGCCGGCCCTGAGAGCTGCCGGAATCAGAGCTGCCGACTAAGTTGATCGTCAACCGCACCCCGCCATCATTAATCCGGTCTAAAGCCTCCTTTAGGGAACTTTGGGCGGCCACCAGAGTCTGCACGGAACCGGGGTCAACGGAATTGAAGATGACGCTCAAAAGACCGTCCGGCCCCCGGCTCACCAGAGCTTCGGTCCCGGCTAAAACCGAATCACTGAAAGTCAGCCGCACCTCCTGGGGACCGCCCTGGGCCGGATCGGAGACCAGAATGCGGTCCACCAGCCTTTCCAGGTCCAGACCCAAATCCCGGCCGGCCTCCGGAACTGCCGGAGCCGCTTGGACCGCCGGGACTGTCTCTGTCCCCCCCGGCCCGAACGGGTGGCCCGCCAGGCCGACGGGCCAGTCAGCGGTATTTCCGGGGTCGGCCGCGATCTTTTCCTCATCTTGACCTGACTGGCCCGAGAAAGGGTTTTGGCCGGGCTTCTCCGAAGCCCGGTCGGCCGGGCTGTCTTTAAGGCTACCGGCCGGGCTGTCCGGGCTGTCTTTAAGGCCGCCGGGCGGGCTGTCCGGGCTGTCTTTAAGGCTGCCGGCTAAATCTCCGGCTTTTCCCGGTCCGGCGTCCAGATCCTGACTTAAGCCGGGCTCCTCAGGGCTCAGGGCCGTCTCCGGTCCTTCCCGGCCAACCAGGCGGTCTTTGAAAATACTGGACAAATCTTCGGTTTTTCCCTGGCCGGCGGCCTGGGCTGCCTCGTTCTCTTCGGGCTGGTTATACAGCTGTTCAAAGCTCTCCTTCTGCCGACTGACGTCCGGAGCCGATTCTAGCTTAGAGCCGAAACCGGAGCCCGGAGCAGATGAGACGGATCCTGGCTTGGAAAGACCACTATTTTGGACGTCCATCGAAAAATGTACCTCTTTCCTTAAATTTTAGCGCACGGCCCCGGAAAAGGCAAATCTTTACTATTTCTTAGGCCGGCCCGGCATTTTTGATTTTTTAACGGGCTCCGGGTCTCCAGGTCTCCTGGTCTTCATGTTCCGCCGGATTTGTCCGGCCCCCGGCCGGCGGCGGGCCATTCTGAGCCGAAGGGCCTGAAAAATAGGGCTAAATCCCACCGGTCCAAAAAGTTTATGTAAAATCAATGGCTTATAAGAATCAGCCGTTTAACAGGCCCAGCAAAATTTCACAATTACATATAATATATTACAAAATTGAATTAAAACTCTTAAAGAGTGTTTCAGTGTAAATTTTACCAGCCATAATCCGGTTTGTCTCAATATTTAACGATGCTCTCCGCAAAAACCCCAGCCGCTGAATTTTAAACCTTCGGAGTTTCCGGCCGGCTGGTTAAATATGATTTTTAGCAATTATTTTTATACTTTCATAAGATATTTAAATAAATTTTTAATTTATAAACTGTTTTATATAATTCACAGCCACAAGCCTCCGCCGAAAAAGGCCCGGACCGGGCCAAACCGCCGGGAATTGCCGACTCTGGAATTAAAGCTGTTCGGGTCTAGAGGAGGACCGGGCGGACCGGCGGACCGGGAATTTGACAAAAAAATCCCCGGGAGTTATAAAAGTACTCCAAGCTATTGAGGTTGCCTTAAAATTTAATACTGAATTCCAGGCGCCGGGCGCAGCCTTCCCCAACCCCCCGAAGCAATAATTTAAAAATAATTATTATTTCCCGGGGGCCGGTCTGGGGTTTCGGCCGGAGCGTTCGGAATGCACCGGGCAAGGAGTTTTTATGGGCGCTTATGAGACTATTGGGAGCTGGCTCAAAGAAATCCAGTCCGAGGCCTTTTTCCCGCCGCTGGACGAGTCCGGCCAAAGCGTTTTCACCGAAGGGCGGCAGGCCGCAGTTTTTCTGTACGTCCCCCCGGAATCGGTGCCGTCGGCCGAGGAAGTCTTTTATATCTACATGACCTTGGTGTCCCTGATCGGCATCCGCGACGAATATCTGCTGCAATTTATGATTGAACTGGCCGAAGCCAACATGGTGGGCTCCCTGCCGACGGGTTACCGGCTTTTTTACGACCCCCGGCAGAAACAGGTCTACCTGGGCGGGCAGTTTTCGCCGAAAGGGCTGGACGGCCCGGCTTTCCGGCAGCTCACCGAAGAATTTGTCCGCTATGGCCGTCAGCAGGGACCCCAGTTTTCCGAACGCTTAACTGAGCTGGATCAGTCCGGAGCCGGGCCGGCCTTCGGGTCCGGGCCGGATTTCGGGTCTCTGGCCGGACCGGCCGCCTCTTCGCCTGCCGACTCCGGGACTTCCGAGGAACTGTCGCTTTTTTTCGGCGGTCCGCTGAAGATTTGACGTTCCGGACGGCTATAACTGTCCGGACAGCAGTCTGCCCTTTGCAAGGAGACTTCCATGGTTGACACTCCGAACATAAGTACGCCCAACATCGGCTTTCAGCAGACCCCGCCGGCCCCGCCGGAGGTGACGACGGCCGCCCTAGCCCCGCCGCCTCAGGATATCCACGCCGCCCAAGTCCGTTTAGCCGATCAGCAGTTCCAGGCCGCCCGCCTGGATCAGCCCCAGCGGCAAGCCCTCGACCAGACGAATATGGAGGACACCCTGGCCGTCCTCAAATCCACCCTGCCCCAGGCCGCCCAAATCGCCTTAAGCGTCACTCAGGGCACCATGCTCCTCAATCAGGTCGACGAAGGGCAGACGGACCGGGCCGCAGCTTTGAGCCAAATCCGGGAACTGGAGGACGGCCTGCGGTTTCCGGACCGGCCGGATCTCCCGGCTGACCGGGAAGCCTTTCTGGCCGCCCGGACCTCTCTGGCCAACATGGAAAAATACCTCCTGACCTCACCCTTCAGGCAGGCCGCCCAAAAGTCCGGCAATCCCCAGGTGACTGAGGCCGCCGGTCGTTTCACCGCCAATCTGGAAAACCTCAAAGGCGCCAAGACCACGGAGCAGATCAAGCAGGTAGCCGCTGAACTGCGGTCTTTCCGGAGCGAGACCGCCGGGAACCCGGCTTTCGGGGCTTTATCGGGCGATATCGCCGCCTCCGTCGATCATCTGATAAATCTGGCCGACCACAAGGCCGCACTGAGCCAGAGCCAGGATAACCTGCAGAAAACCGCTGACAATCAGGAAAGCTTCCAGCAGGCGCTCAAGGCCATAGTCAGCGAAACCGCCACCCCGGACGAAGCCCTGACCGCCCTGACTAATCTGACCAAAGATCTGGGGCTGACCGAGGCCGGCCTCCCGGCTCCCGGCTCCGAACTGAAGGAAATAAGACAGGGTTTAGCCGAACTGCGGGACCACATCGATCTGGAACCCAAAGCGGAGGATCTGGAGAACAACGCGGTCGCTCTTTTCGAGCAGAACGATTTTACCGGGGACCTTTTCGCGGAGGGCCTGAAGATCGGCCATCAGCTGGATGATACCGCCCAAAGTGCCGAGAACTTCCGGGGCGAACTGAGAACCGTCCTGAATCAGGCCTCAGCGGACCTGCTGGAAAAGACCAGTCCCAAGGGCGCCGGGTTTGAGGAAGGCGAACTCCTGACTCCGGAGGCCTTCGCCGAAGCCGTGGAGGATCTGAGTCTGCGGGCCTCGCTGGCCGACCTGCCGAGCGAGGAAATAGGCCAGCTCAAAGAACTCTCCGAACCTCTGGCGGCCATAGCTTCGGCCAAGCAGACCTTGGCTGCCGGGGGCGGCGGCACAGACCTGCTGGATCAGGTCCTCAGCCAGATAGATACCGCGCTGGACAAACTGCCGCCCAACAGCCTGGCCCGCGAGCGTCTGGCCAACCACCGCCAGGATTTTCTCAGCTTCCAGAAAAACAGCCTGGCCAATCTGACCCGGCCTTACGACACGATTCTGCGCTCCTGCCAAGAGGCCGACAAGCTGACCGCCCAGGGCGTGATCGATCTGGCCGCCCGCCTCGATCAGCAGAGCCAGCAAGCGGCCGCTGACCCCAGAATCGGCCAGAGCCTCAAGCAGGAACTAACCGACCGGCTGTCGGCCGCCCGGGACAATCTCTTGCTTGACCAGCTGACCTCCCGGGAACTGGCCAACCTGGAATCCGGCCGCGGAGAGGGGCTTTCGGAAATTGAAGCCCGGGTCGGCCGCTTTCCCGACGGGGCGGCCAAAACCGAGGCCCTGAAAAAAATAACTGATTTTTCCGCCAATCAGGCCGAGCGGATCAAAACCGAACTCAAAAATCTCTTGGAGCAAAGTTCTCTGCCGGCCGGGCCGAACAGCTCCAAAGCCGGTATTATGCCCAGTTTCAACGCCCTGAAAGACAGCGCGGCCCGGGTCCTGACGGCGGCCGACCTAGCCGGGCTGGGGCCCCTGCTGGCGGATTTCGCCGACCAGGTACCCAAAGACCTGGCCAAGAAAATGATCGAAGGCCTCAGTGACAAATTAAATAAAAGAATGGGTCTGGGTGGTTCGGATAAGTTTAAGGATGAGGATAAGGCGACCCGGAAAGCCGGGCTGGAGTTCCTGCTCAGCCGGGCCGGCCCCGGAGCCGGGCTTCTGCTGAAACACCTTGAGGCCCAGGCCGAAGTCAAAGCAATCGAAGGCCAAACCACTTCCGGGCATTTCCTCCGCCTTCTGGCTCAGGAGGCCGGCAAGGCGGCGGCCTATCGGGCCGGTAACAAACCGGCCAGAGCCGAGAAGGCGGCCCGCCAAGCCATCTCCGCCCTGGAAGAGCTGGCCCGGAATAATCCGGCCCTGGACGGGACAGTTCTGGAACTGAAGCTGGCTCTCTGCGAGGGATTCGAGTCTCCGGAGCTGACCACCGCCCAGCACGTCAACAGCCGGGTCAAGGATTCCCTGTTCCGGTCCATCAGCCAGCACGCTCCCGAACTTCTGGAGTTCGTCGGGGCCAAGAAGGCCGACGATCTGGATGCGGAGACCCTGAAAAAGATGGCGGCGGCTTTGCCCAACCCGGACCAGTCGCCTTTCAATGTCCTTTTGATGAAAGCCCTGCACACTGAGCTGGACATAACTCTGCGCCTCAGCCAGCCTGAAGCGGCGGCTAAGGATGAAGCGGCGGTGATGAAAGAGTTCCGGGAAGCCCTGCCCAAAGCCCTGGCCGACCGGGGCGATGAGGCCTTAAAGGGTCTCTTCCGGCTCGGTCTGAAGGGCACCCAGTCCCTGGATGAGGCCAAAAGCTTGATTGACCGGACCCGGTCCCTGTCGTCGGCGCCCGATGTGCGCTATCTTATGCAGGGCTTCACCGCCAAGGATCCCAAATTCCGCCTTCATCAGGCCCTGCTCACGGAAACGCGAAATTTTCTGGTGGCTGCCGATCAGAACCTGAATCTGGAAGGCAAATCTTTAGACGAACTCCTCCCCCTGGTCGCCGGGACCTTCAGAACCGTGGCCGGACAGGACAAAATCCTCCCCAAACTGCTGGATCGGCTCCGCAGCCTGACCGGGCTGGTATCCGACACCCTCGCGACGACCGACATCCAGACCCAGCTGACCAATGCCGTCGCTACCATGAAAGCCAACGAGAAGACTTACAACCGTCTGTCCCTGAGGGCCGCTGATCTCCTGACGGCCATAGAATCCCTGGTTGAAAATATCGTTGAGGGCCCCCGGCTCGATCCGGACAAGGCCAAGCTCACCGGGAAAAAACTGCCCCCGAAATCCGAGGCCACCCTGGCCGACCCCACTGATTTCCTCTACCGCCAGGGGGCCGTCAAAATTGTCAATGGGCAAGCGCAGGTTGATACTAATGTCGTCCAGGGCGAAACTATCAGCCTGGTTATTCTGGGCTTTGCCGAACTTTTCAGCGGCCAGGCCGAGGGTCTGCCCCGGCCCGGCGACAGTCCCCAAGCGGCCAAAGATTTTCTGGAGGCCGTTAAAAGCCTGAAACTGCCCGGCCAATTCAATCTGGAAGAGATGAGGTCGGACTTTGGTATATTCCGTACGGATCCTGAGGGTGCAGAACTCCTTAAAGCCATGGAGGAGATTCAGAAACTGGACCCCGCAGATGCGGACCTGGCCCAAAAGCTGGAGGAAAAGGGCCGAAATCTTCTGAACCTCATAAATAAATATAATCTCACCGAAAAGGCCCGGATAATTCTGGCCTTTAAAATGCCCAGCTCCCTTGATGCCACCATCAGCACCAGAACCAAATCCGGCCTCCCCTCGCCTCTGGCGGTGCTGTCCAAAAATGCCCTGAACGACGGCTTAGACAAGGCTATGGGCACCAAGGCCGCAACCAAGCAGGCCGAGGCTTTAAGGCGGTATCTGGAGAAAAGCCTGATCGGCCTGCGCGGCGCAGGCGTCAACCAAATTGCGGCCCAACGGATAGCCGAAGCCGATTACGACAACAAGATTATGTCCCAGCTCCTTGTTCTGCATAGATCAGTGGCCGAGCTCGGATCCCAAAACCTGCTGACCGTGAACCAGGTCAGCCGCGTGGCTATCATGGGCGCCTTGGAGGTTCTGGGCCAGCAGGCCGCCCCCGGAGCCGTCGATTACGAAGATGCCGCCGGCCGGGTGCTGGCTGAAGATCGGGCCGGGCATCCCGAGCAGGCCCCGCTTTACCGGGAGGCTATGAAGATCCTCACCGGCCAGCTGGGCTTAAACGAGGATGAGGCCAAACTGGCTCTGCAAATGAATCTCACCCAGCGGCTGCGCATCGCCGCCGGCAGCAGGATGAGCCCCGGAACCTGGCTGAACAGTGTCATTGACGGCGTATCGCGCTCGCTGGACACGGTGGTAGACGACATCAAACGGGAATGGGCCATGACTTCCGGCGAGCGCAAGGCCCGCGACGCCCGAGTCATGACCGAAATTGCCCAGCGGATGGTTGACGGGCTGGCGCCTGATTCCACCATGGCGGTCAGTCTGGAGAACTCCGTCACTGTGGGCGGTTCAGTTAAGTTCGGGCCGCTCAAGGGCGGGGCCGCCGTCAAGCTGGCCTCTGAAACCGGCCTGGCCGTCGCACGGGGGGCCGACGGAAAATACAAAGTGGCCATAAGCGCCAAGCATTCCGGCGGCCTGGGTCTTTCAGCCGGTTTTGACGCTGTGGTCGGCGGAATCGAAGCCAGTCTCGGGGCCAGTCTCGGCAGTTCCCAGGGTATAGAATTTACCTTTGACAACGCCGAAAATTGCACGGCCTTTCTGGCCAAGGCTTTCGGCGGAACCTGGAGCCCCGACGATGCGGCCCGGCTGTGTTCGGGGCTGGCCACCTTCACAGGGCTGGAGACCGGTGTCGCCGCTTCGGTTGAACTGGAGGTGGGCAAGCTGAAAGCCCTGGATACCAATTTGGTGGCTTTCTCGGCGGGCTTTGAGGCCTCCGTGCATCACGAGAGCCGGACCAACGTCGATACGACGGCCGGAATGACCACCACCGAAAAGGGCACCAGCGGGCGCTTATCCCTGTCGTGCCAGCTCGGCAAAGCCGAAGCCGAAGAGAAGGAACCTACAAGCACTTTAGGCAGAGTCGCGACCAATGTTGCCGCCCTAGACGCCGGCGGTATCGGAGCCGGCGATATTATCGACCAAGCCGGTGGAGGGGTAGAAGGGGCCGACGCTACCGAGCCCAATCTGGCGGGAGTCAATGTGGGCGTGGGCCGAACAGGCCGCGTGTCCGCCGGGGTCGGCCTAAGCGCCGAAGGCCTTACGGCCTCAGTGGCTTTTTCGGCGTCTTCCCGCTCCAGTCTGACCCGGGCCACCGAGAGCGGCCGTCTGGAGGGGGCCACGTTCGGGACCAAGCTGGATTTCTCCGGTACTTCAGGCCAGTCTGGCTTACGGAGCTATCTCACAGGGCAGTGCGGACTCAAGCCTGAGGCCGTCGAGCTGATTGTCCGGGACGTCGGCCAGCGTCTTAAGGCTCAGGGCACGGACAGTTTCTCTTTAGTCACCGAATCCGCCCTGAAGCCGGAGGTTCTGGCCCAAGCCCAGATTCTGGAACAGAAAATAAGCCGCTTGGCCTCTGATCCTAAAAAAAATTCCGAGGCCATAAGCGAGACCCGCAAGGAACTGTCCAAGCTGATGGACGATAAAAACAACTATCAACTCAACGAAGTTCAGATAACCCATGGCCGCAACGTGGATATAGACATCAGCGTTTTTGTCTACGGCCGCCAGCTCAAGGCCAGCGACGAGGAGGTCACCCGTTATTCCAACGCCCACGGCCTTTTGAATCCCAAATAGGCCGATAAACATACGGCCTTTGAACCGCTTCAAAGACCGGACAGGATGACCGGAACCGGACGGCCAGGGCCGGCGCAGCCAGCCCTCCGGTCATCACCGCCCGGACCTGGGGGCCGGGGCTGACGGATAGGTCCGGACCGGCGGAAATATCCTCAGTTTACTCTCGCGCCCGTTAGTACTCTCAGAAAAATTTTTTTCAGGCTCTGACCATCGGTCCGGACCGAAACTATCTTGGTTGATTATAAGAAATAGATTATTTTGGCCCTGCCAAAGAGGATCTTATAGAAGCCAAGCGCTGGTACGGCTTAGAGCCACCCGAGGCCGCTCTCAGGCCAGGGACAGCCGATCTGACTTCCGGCTTTGGCGGTTTTCGGGTTCAGGTTCCAGAAAAAATCTTAATTCTGGGTTTCTGACCTTATCTTAGTTTCAGGGATATGGCGGACCTGCTGACCGTCAGAAATCCTTGATTTCTGGCCAAAGCTGCGGTAATAATTATCAAGAAAAAGTCCTTGGCAGCAGCCCTGTTACCATATATCAGGAGTTAAAAAATATTGTATTTTCAACTCGTTACTGCCAAAAGATTTTTCTGGCTTTGCCGCCAACTGTAAAAAATTTGAGTTAACTGGCTGCAATTACTTAACTTTTTGGATTAGATGGCTGAACAGCATTACTGCTAAACTCATTTTTGGCCTTGGTACCAAATTGGTACCAAAAACTAATGGAGTACTAACCTTTTTCCGGCAGGGAAAACGGCGGAAGCTGACCGGGCGGCTGAACTGACTGAACGTTACCAGGAGCCGGCAGAAACGAAAGGCGGTCAACTCTGATGAAATTCTATTCCCCTTTGAGATACCCCGGCGGCAAGAGCAAACTTGTGCCGTTTGTCAAACTATTGATAACAAAAGCGCATAGTGAGTGTTCAACGTACATAGAACCTTTTGCCGGCGGTGCTGGTATTGCTTTGGCTTTGCTGTTAGAGGGGGTTGTTGAAAAAATTACAGTGAATGACTATGATAAGGCTATCTACTCGGTTTGGCGGGCCATTAAAAGCGAACCGCTAAAACTTATAAAGCTGATTATCGAAACACCGATAGATATTAACGAATGGCACAAGCAGCGTAATATTTATAACTGTACACGCGGCTATAGTGTAGAACTTGCTTTCGCTGCACTTTTCCTCAATAGAGTCAATAGATCTGGAATTATTACAGGTGGTCCTATAGCCTAGATTCCCGGGACACATGACGAGGTCAGAGGAGCAACCCCAAGTTTTGTAAAAAGCATGTTCTGCTTTTCAAGAACTTCTCCTGCCTGCAATTTACGGCCAGGTGCCTCAAAGCACTCAATAACATCAAGTTTATCCAAAACTTGGTTCATTGAAAAGTTTTTGTAAAGCCTTTCGTCGTGCATTTGCTTGTTGATGTATGACAAATAAATCAATGCGATAAATTCTACAAAAAGTTTCCCATCAAGAGCCTGTTCAGACGAAACTAAAAGTCTCCGCATGTTCAATCGATCTTTTAGGTTTCCAAATGCCTTCTCCACAACATCCCTTACGCGATATAGTTTTATAGCGGTTTCAGCATCCATCTTTTCGTTAGATATCAAGGCAAAAAAGCCAAAATAACGGCATGCCTCTTTTATAGCTCCAAGCTTAGAAATTGAATTAAACCCATTGGTGGACTTTTGGGAAGTTTCGAAATACTTTCTATAAAGTTTTTCATTGGTATCCATAAGGTCTCCGCTTTCCAATTCCTTTTTTAGAAGAGATAATTTTGTGTTAAACTTCACCTCTTCTTCAGCTAGCCTTTCGACGTTGAAGAAGACGTGCAAGTAAAGTCGTCTAGTCTCAGAAAAATTGTCTCTTTTGTGGCGGAGAACATTGCTATAATCCCAGTCCATCAATACCGTAGTATCATACAACCCCATATTTTGAATAAAGTTGGGAAAAATCCTAATATTATCATAGACACTATCTATACCTTGTCTGACGAAAACAGTTGACGTCTTCGCTGACATAAGGAACTTTAAGTGCTCTTTAAACATACCATTGATGTTGGCTTTGCTATAGAATCCTCGATCCATCACCAGTTTTATTTTTGAGAAGCCAAAAATATCCAATTCATCCAGGAGACGACTGACAGTCTTCACATCAGGTATGTTTCCAGCCAACTTACGATAATAAAAAGGAAGTCCTGACTGCTCTCCGAACAATAAGGCCAGATTGATCTGGGGGAGTTTGTCGTCTTCTTTGTTCTTTCCATATTGTGCCTGCTTAAGGGTTTCTGAGTAACTGGAAATGCTTGTTATGTCGTAAGCCCAGTATTCTTTTTCAATACGACGATTTGCCTGAAGACGAAAAAATTTATTTTTTTGATCATCGGTAATAGAAGCGAATAGCTCACTGCTACGCTGAGATGGAATGTCTCTTCCGAATGGATGCTTGTGAATTAACCCCCATTTCTCAAATCGGTGTGGAATCCCTCTCCAGAATAAGATAGTAGGCTAAAGACAGTATCTTGTCCCAATTTCTTGGAAAGCATTCCTTCAAATCGGCAGTCAACCCGAGTTTTTCACCGATAGCGTCAAAAAGATATGTTGCCCCATAAAATTTGTGGGTAGAGCCTTCGGTTGACTTTGGGTTCATCATGGTTGTAGTAGGTAAACCTTTTCGGGTTGACTCGGCTTCCATGGCTTTTCGGCACCGGCCATCGGTAGGCCTTATTTTGCCTGTTTTTTCGTCCAGCCTTCCCACTAATGTGCGCTTACAACGGGACTGTTTTTTTCCTTGTCCCACTTGTAGGTTGCCTCGTAGGCATAAGTGATACCTGAACGATGGTCTTGATGGTCTTTTTGATATATAAGTGCCACAATTAACCTCGCCATGCGTTTTGAGCTATTACCCGGCGGATAATTACGATAATATTTTTCTTCATTGATTTTACCTTATGGTGATTTGTTTGTATCATAATTACCCGCCGGGTCAATATTTTAACACATGACGTGGCCTTTGTCAAGAAATTTTGAGTATAATCTCGGATATTTTAAGGGTTTTTAAAATTTTATTGATTTCCTCGCCATGTGTCTCCGGGAATCTAGGCTATAGGAGGATTTTCACAAGCTGGATGCTGGAAACTTAACGCACGGTATAATAAAGACGCAATCGTTGAGCGTATTAGTATTATTTCTAAAAAACACGATGCTATAATCGTATACAATCAAGATATTATTCGGTTGATTGACATTTATTTGCCGCGATATGAGAAAAATGCTTTTATTTATTTTGATCCGCCTTACTATAATAAAAGCCAAAGACTTTATAAAAATTTCCTGTCCCATAATGATCACGCAAATATCGCGGAGCGTATATTGAAGAATGTTATAAGTCCGTGGATTCTCACGTATGATGATGTTCCTGAAATCCAAGAGCTTTATCGCGGGATGGAAATTCGGCGGCTTGATTTAAATTACAGTGCGGCTAACAAAGGGAAGGCGTCGGAGATTATCATGTGCAGTGATGTTAATCTCTATCCGACAGCGACTGAAATGACAGCAGCAAAAATTTGCCTTAATATCAGATAGATCAAGGAGTTTGAATATGTTTTTCCATACACTTGAGATTAAAGAGTTTCGCTGCTTCGTCGACAAGACACTCCGCCTTGGTAAGTTTGTAGCTGTGCTTTCCGGGCGAAACACAACGGGAAAATCTACTATTCTCGGAATGTTAGGAAATTCTACGGAAATGAAAAAAAATGTTGGCCAGACTTACTTCTCGCGGCAATTCAGGGCGGAATTCAGCGAATTATTCAAAGGCAGCAAAGACCATGATCCGATTGGATCGGATAAATTTCGTATTTCATTGGCTGATAATACTGAAACGCCGGTTGAAAGCCGTCAGTTTCGGGTGGCGTGGCAAACCCCTAAAAACGGCCCGAAAAAAAATACTAAACCCGAGCTGAAACAAACGCAGCAACAATCTGAATCCAAAAACGATGACCCACGCAAACAGTTTAGAGTAATCCCGACACATAAAGACACAAATGGAAAAAAACGAGAAACAAAGTTCGATTTGCCAGTTTATTATTTAGGGCTGTCGCGTTTATTTCCCATCGGGGAAGCAGATGGTGATAATTTGCGGTCAGCGATAATACCCTTTATAAATGAAGAACACGAAGAGTGGTTCATTAACACATACAAAAAAGTGCTGTACTTAAACGAAGAGAGCCAAACCATCTCCGGGATCTCCATTGGTGAAACAGATAACAAGCGAGCTGTTGGAGTCAATACATCAACTTATGACTATTTAACAAACTCAGCAGGGCAAGACAATGTTGGACAAATACTTATGGCTTTATTGTCTTTCAAACAAATACGATTTTCAATATCCGCTTGGAAAGGCGGATTATTGCTCATTGATGAATTTGATGCTACCTTGCTCCCTTCCGCTCAAAATGAACTATTTGATATTATCTTCAGAACCGCAAAGGAACTTGGCATACAAGTAGCTTTTACTACTCACAGTATTAGCCCTTTACAGCATATTTGCACTAAGATAGGGCATAACGCTGATGACAGGAATAATGATATTGAATTTTACTGCTTCACGAAGAAAAATCGCAGATTGGAGATAGAACGCAATAGCAGTATTTACGATATCAAAGGTGACTTAACTGTTAAATCGCTTATTAAGGGCGGCAGACAGATACTTTTATATGCAGAAGATGATGAAGCACGATGGTTTTTCAATAACTTGGCACGCTCATATCTTGGTCGTTTAAGCATTCCCAATGTTTCTTTGGGTTCCAACGAATTGTTGCACCTTCTTGAGGCTGACATACAGTATTTTGGCAATGCACTCATTCTTTTTGACGGCGATGTTTCTGACGATGTCATTAATTCTAGCAAAATAGCCAATAGACCTAAGAATATTATTAGATTGCCCGGCAATGCCCGTCCTGAGCAAGTAATCAGCGATTATATTTTAAGCTTGCCTTCAGATCATCCTTTTTGGGAAGAATGCAAAGTTATGCAATTCAGTTGGGAATATTTCAATATCAATAAACCTGATTCGGAAAAATACCAAGGCCGCAAACGTGTAAAATATTACCACGGCACGAAATTCTGAGAGAAATATTGTAATGTCAAAACGCCTATTATTCATAGACTATTAATAATAAAAAAATTTTTATCCTTATATCAAAAAAACTTGACATTGCATAATTTTAAATGCATAATATATGCATGACTAAGCAATCACTCAACACAAAACCCCATACGTATCCGTTAGAGATGAGAGCACCATTTCTAAGTCACTTACTGACTAAGAAATCAATCAGCGAAATCTCGCTCTACATTTTTGTAAGCCTCGCAACCCTATACCGCTGGTGGAATGGTTTTAAAGAACATGGTAAAGAAGGGCTTATCCCCAAAAAACCTGGCAGACCTTTAGGGTCTGGGAGAAAACTCTCTCCTGAACAAGAAACCATCATCAAGGATATCCTTATAAATCAAGTGCCCACTGACGTAGGTATTAACTTTTCAACATGGCAACGTAAGGGTATTTCTGAACTCATCAAAAAAAAGTTTAATATCGACATAGCGGTCACCGCTGTTGGTAAATATCTGAAATTATGGGGTTTTTCAAAGCAAAAGCCATTAAAAAAATCTCACGATCAGGACCCCCAAAAAGTGGCACAATGGCTTGAAGACTTCAGGGGAATACAAAAGAGGGCAATAAAAGAGAAGGCTGATATATATTTTGCTTATGAAACTGGGGTAAAGTCAGAAAATCCAAGTCCTCATTCTTACCGCTCCTAAGGGTAAAACACCAACCATAATGGTAGCAGGAAAGCGTCTTAGTCTGAACATCATTTCAGCTGTTTCAGCTGTTGGAAAAATGTTTTACTCGACATCATTGGAATCTATAAAAATAGATTCGTTTATCAGTTTTATGAGGCAGCTTGTCAACAGATCTTCAAGAAAAGTTTTTCTTGTAGTCGACAACCTTAGAGCCCATCATTCTATAAAGGTTGCAGAGTGGCTGGAAAAATATCAAGACAAAATTGAGATTTTTTATCTGCCTCCATATTCACCAGAATTAAACCCTGATGAATATCTAAACAATATATTAAAAGGTGAGCTAAGCAAGTTACCCCAACCTCATAAACAAGATGATCTTAATGCAAATGTCCACAAAATTCTCAGTGGAGTCCAAAAAAATCCACAAAAAATAATAAATATTTATAGGCATGAAAAAGTTGGTTATGCCAAGGGGAATTAGCTTAAAGCTCTGCAATAGTCACGGCTTGCGTCATTCTCAGAGTTTCGTGCCGTGGTAATACAAACAGTAGTTTAAAGAATATCAGCAATGTTTTGATGCGCTGCATTTGTATTCGTTTTGGGAAGCTGACAATAAAGTGCAGGTCGACAGCTTTACTGCGGATTTTAAAGCAGCGTACAATACAAATACATCGCGCAGCGCTTGTCGCTGCCGCCGATTCCAGATTAAGATATCTGAACCTTTGAGAGAGAAAATTTTGATATAATTTACATGTCCCGCAGGTTCAGCCAACATTTGCTGGCAGTCTGGCCACAATAATTCATGTGTCAGAGGGATTTTCTACTGGATAAGTTTAACTGAAAAGGTTAAGGAGCCGGGCATAAATAAACTTTACATCTTATGATTAACTATCGTATAATTCCACTCTCCATGGAATTTGTTCTTTTTCAAAATTATTGAGTTAAACTGCTCGTCAGAGAGCTTA
>JAISEL010000003.1 GCA_031264185.1 Deltaproteobacteria bacterium | reverse complement strand
TTGAATCATTTCCAGCTCTCCTTTTTGTTTCCGATTATTTATTTTTGGCCGGTTATTAAACCATTAAACCGTAAGGACTTAAGAATTCACTCCAAAAAAGAAAATCATTTTTAACCTTGTCATTTATGGATTTGAACCGATGATCGCAAATTTGAGGAGACCCCGAAAAAATGATACAACGTCCTCATCAACGCAGTGCTGTTTAGCCATAATTTGATGCCTTCGCAAGACCCACGTTTTCAGAAGTCGAATCAAAAAAAGTTAATGGTATCAATCAGTTATAAGTACATTTTTCTAAAAAAAGACTTTTTGCGAGGCCATCAAATAAATACATATGACAAAATATTTTATTCCAGGATTTTTTCAATAATGCCAAAAAAAATTTTTTTCAGTTAATTTTTCTCGCCTAATGATCATTAATAACCACCATTTTTCAACAAAGTCTATTTTTTTACGATGAATATATCATCAAATTTCAATTATACATGTGACAACTTTTTTAGACCAAAAATTCTTAAACCTGGAGTACCAGAAAAATGACACTTGTCAAATTATTTTTTATTTCCTGATATTTGACCATTCCGCTCCTTTCTACCGCATATTTTCCTCATTAATTTTCTTTGCCGTCGCTGCCATTATTCTTTGACTTTTTTACCTAAATATACAGCTGTAACCGGATTTTGATTAGTTCCAAAGACTTTACAATCTCCTAACTTATCCATGCTATTTCTCAATTCTGACATGATTGTACCGGTCCCAGTCATCGGTCATTCTCTTTGCCAATTTTAAAACCCAAAACGAAAAAAGTCCGGACTGGCCGGACCTTTTTCAACGTTTTAAATCATCAGCAGTTTAAAGCCCTGGATGGGGTCAAAAACTGCCTCAAGCTTTACTGGGCTCCTGGGCCGACTGAGGCGGCTGGCTGCCGACCAAATTCACTTCCAGGCTGGGGTTATAGATGGTAATACCCCCGGAATTGAAGCGTTTTTCAATTTCCATTCTCAGAGACGAGAGAATTGAGGCGCTCAAATCTATGTCCACAATGGTTACAAACAGGCTGAAGATCAGTGAATTGTCCCCGAAATTACTTAAAACAGCCAGCGGCGTATCGGCGGTGACCACTTTGTCGTTGACCATAGCCACTTCTTTCATGATCTTGAGAGCCAAGGGAATATCAATTCCGTAACAAGTCTGGACGGTCAAAGTCCGGCGGACCCGGCGGTGATTGCTGGTCCAATTGGTAAACTGACCTGACATGATGCTTGAGTTGGGAACATAGACCACGGCTTTTTCCGCAGTTTCCACCACCGTTGACCGGATATTGATGCTCTTGACCGTGCCGATAATCCCGCCGACTTCCACCAAATCCCCGACCATAAGTGACCGCCCGAACATGAGCATCAGACCGCTGACTAAGTTACTGAAAAGACTTTGGAGTCCTAAACCGATACCAACGCCCAGACCGCCGCCGACCACCGCCAGACTGGTAAAATTAACCCCCACTAAGGCGAGGGCAATGATTAAAAAGATCGCCCAGGTCAGGTAAGTAAAAAGGGCCTGCAGAGGCGGCACGACCCCTTTACCGATTCCCTGAAAAGTCTGAGGCAGCTGCTCCAGTGAGGTCCGGCCGAAAGCCACCAGAGAACGGAAGAGAAAAAACAAAATGGCGATAAAAAGCACCCTAGACAGTTCAAAGGAGGCATCCCCTACTGTATAGCCTTTTTGCATGATATTCTTTAAAAGATACTCCGAACCAGGCACCGCCCAAAGCCAGGGAATGGCGCAGGCCAAAGAGAGCAGGAAGGCTAAAGGAATGGCCAGAGACTGGACAATGGCATGCTGGATGGGCTTTTTCTCCGGCGCGAAATTGGAATCGCTTAACATGGAGCCCAGGGAGATGAGGGCGCTGGCCAGGATCATAATGTTGACCAGGGTGAAAAGGAGCATAAAGACCAGGATAGCCATCCTTGGATAGCCAAAGACGGCCACCAAAAGGGAGGTCAAAGCAAAATAGAAAGCCGAGCCGAAGGCCAGACTCTCCAAAAAAGTCATCTCGACCCGGCTGCTGTTTTTCTTATTGTGCCTGAGCCAGAATAGAAAGACGATCTGAACCAGAACCCAGACTACGGTCATAGGTCCGGCCGGACAGTCAAGAAACAAAAAGATCATGCCGATGGCGGCCGGCGGATAAAACCTGGAAAGAGGCGAACTCTGGCCTTCCAGTTTAGGAACAGCGGCCATCCGAAGACGCCAGCTTAAAGCCCCCAATCCGCCTAAAAACATGACCATGCCGGGCAGTTTCAAAACAAGATAGCTGCCGCCCAGAGGATTTTGACCACCTATTATTAAAGCCAAACCAAAACTCAGCCACAGCCATGGACCTTTGACTATCTTAGTCAAGGCCTCTTTCCAGGCCGGAGGGTATTTGGCAGAACTGCGCCGGATGACGGCTGCCAGCCCGAAGGCGATAAGTATGGTCACTAAAAACTTAACCAGAGCCCCCAGCCAGTCGGCGGCAGTCTGAGGATAGATGAAAAGGGACATGGAGGCTAAGGATCGGACCCACTTAAAGATCTGATCTGAATTGGCGGCCAGTCTTATACCCTGCCCGGAATCGGCCAGAGTTGTGAAATAATAATCCAGCCAGGTTTGGGGAATATTCTTCTCAATCCCCTGAACCGTCTGGTCGAGGTTGGTGTACAGAGCCTGGCCCGGCCCTAAAACCGCAGTCAGTTTCTTGTCCACATCCTCAAAAAGTTTTTTGGCCTGCTCCAAATTATTTTGGGGCGTGGCCGCAGAATTTTCGTCCCTGAACGTGACCCCGTCCAGATCCTTTTGCAGACTGTCCACTTCGTCCAACTTCTGGGTCAGGGCTGTTTTCTGAAGTTCCAGAGGCTGAATGTAACCGGCTACCTGAGTCCTTAATCCCTGGATCTGCCTTAATATATCTTCCTGCTGGGCCGGATAGCCGCGGGAGATCTGAAAGAGGCGCATTAAGCGGTTTCTTTCGGTATTGGCCTTCACCAAATCAGTGTTCAATTGCCCGCCCGAACCCAAGGCTTCGTTTAAATTACCAGAGGCCTCAGCCGCCTGCTGGTTTAAGACCAAAATCCGGTCACGCCAGAGTTGGAGAAGAGCCTCATCTTCGGCCGGATTGGTTGTACTCAGGTCCGGCAAAGGCACTTCCGGCAACGGTGGGGTATCGGCGCTTTCAGCCGGGGCTTCGTCTGGAGCCGAACTGTTTTCCCCGGAGGCGGCGGCCGGAGCAGAGGCGTTGTCAGTCTGACTGTCGGCCTTCTCCGTCCAGAGACCAGCCTCAAAGATCCAGAAAAAAATCCCCAATACGACTATAAAAACAAAAAAATGTTCATTTATCCGAGGTCTCATGGACCGGGCCTCCCAATAATTGCCGGTAATTACCGGCTTTGGCCGTTCTCGGCCGAAAAGAAGAACAGTTTGTGAGGTTGAATTCTGACTGCAAACTTTTCAGCCTATAAGAAACTAGATAAGGAAAAATTACACAAATCCCTCTTCCGGCTTCTGTCGGAAGAGAGTCGGAGTTAAGCAGAAAAAAACCGGTCGCCCGGGAAGTTTTAACCAAAGTCTTCAGATGGGATTAACCGGATTCTGTAAATTACCCTGCTGAAACTTAGCTTAGTTGTCATAAGCCATATCAATGAGGCGCTGGCGGCTCTCTCGGGTACGGCCGCCACATGAGGGGTAATAATGCAGTTAGGTGGTTCCAGTAAGTGGTTGTCCGGGGAGATTGGCTCTTCGGAGACCGCATCCAGACCTGCGTAGCCGGCCTGACCTGATATCAGAGCCCGGGCTAAGGCTTCCTAGTCAATGAAGCCGCCCCGGGCTGTATTTCTAATGATGCCCCCTTTTTTCATACGGGCCAGAGTGTCCCGGTTAATCGTCAGGTAAGTTGACTCATTAAAATGGCAGCGGAGGGAGATGACACCGGAAATCGACCAGACCGTGTCCAGAGGGTGACCGGTTCCCTTAACGGGTAGTACCAGAAACAGACGCCCGGTTGCCGGCGCCAGTGACCTTCTTCAGCCCTCTGACTGCGGTTGCCTGTACGGAGGCAGGCTTCCAGCATGAGCCCTACGGCGTACTGGCTGACAGCCTTAGTCCCAAAACCTGGTATATTGGGAACCGCGATCCGTTTTTCCCGAGCCGCCTCAATACCGACCTTATCATACCCGGTGGTCAGAACGCCTATATATTTCAGGACAGGGGTGCTCGCCAGAACTTCCCGGGCAATTGAAGTTTTATACCAGAACATAGGCAGCCCGGCCAATCCGTTCCAGAACCTCCTCGGGAGCAGTCCGGGGGCAAAGATTAAAGCCCCCCAGAGCCTCAAAAAAGGCCTGGTAAGTATCACCTGGATTTAAAACGCGGCTGTCTAAAACAACTATTTCCGCCAAAATTCCGCCAAAGGCTAAAACCCCCCGTCCACTAAAAAATATCAAAGCTTTAGCCATATGGATTTTTGAAAGTCAGACCGTATATTAATCAAAAACCCGCTCAACATAGCCTGGATTCTTCTAATTCACCATTTAAAATACCATTAAGCTGCCCCGGCTTCAAGAAGAACCAAAGCTAGGTCCTCGGCTCTAAAATCTGCTTTTTTTGTTTTTCAAGTCCACCGGAAATTCGAGGGCCCCATCAGCACCAATTGAATTTTTAGCCTGCCTGTATTATAATTTTAAGTAATAAATAGACCGAAAGGCTGCTCCGGTTTCGGCAGCTAAAGTCAAAAAAACAAAACGCCCCGAAACCGGCTTTTTCCCAAACAAAAAAACTGGGAATTCTGAGTCAGTTTTCGGAACATAAAAAAGCAAAAAGAACTCTTTTATTTAAGACAACAATCATTAGATTTGTTTAACTGTTAGTTACTTAATAATAAGTTTTTTATTGTTATTTAAGATTACATACAGTAATTTCGTAAATCCATCCGTCTAAGTCAATGCATAACCGACTAATATCCGGAGACAATTTGTCAATTAATAGTGGCCTGACGGTCAATTTTTTTATCTTCTTCTTCAGCCTTTGACTTTTAGCCAGGCCTTTTCCCTGTGTTTATTTACTAAAATAGGGTAAAAGTATAATTAACCATTGCTATTATCAAATAATTTATTAAAATTTTACACTGTCAATTTATTTCGTTGTCTTTAAAAAAAGTCCATTAAAAACCTTGACATTTTCCATAGCAGCTCTTAAGATAGGCTTAATCTGTTAACAAAATTTATCCTAGTTTTTTTGCCAATTAAATCGCTCATCCTGGTTGGATCAAGAAGGTCTGACCGTTATGGCAAGCGAGTTTTGGGGAGGTCTTATGGCGTCAAAAAACATCGTTGGCGCGGTCATGGTGGCTGGCGGCGGTGTGGCCGGGATGCAGGCGGCTCTGGATCTGGCCAATGCCGGTTATTATGTTTATATGGTGGAAAAATCCCTGGCCATCGGCGGCCGTATGGCCCAGCTGGACAAGACTTTCCCCACCAATGACTGTTCTATGTGTATCATTTCCCCAAAACTGGTGGAAGTGGGTCGGCATATCAATGTGGAACTTCTGACCTTAACCGACATTCTGTCAGTTGAGGGAGAGGAAGGCGACTTCACAGTCACGGTCCGGAAAAATCCCCGTTATATTGATATGAGTAAATGCATCGCCTGCGGTGAGTGTACCAAAAAATGCCCCCGTAAGCTCAATAACGAATATAACGAAAATTTAGACACCCGCAAGGCCATTTATGTCCAGTACGCTCAGGCTGTGCCTCTGAAGTACGGTATTGACGCCAAAGAATGTATTTACCTGACCAAAGGCAAATGCGGGACGTGTAAAAAACTCTGTCCGGCAGACGCCATTAACTACGAGGACAAAGCTGAAGAGATTACGTTTCATGTCGGCTCGGTCGTTCTGGCTCCCGGTTTTACCCCCTTTAAACCCACTGTTTTTGACACTCTCCGCTACAATGATGTTAAAGATGTCATCACGGCCCTGGAATTCGAGCGCTATCTGGGAGCCACAGGCCCGACTATGGGTCACGTTATTCGGCCCAGTGATCACCAGGATCCCAAGAAAATGGCCTTCCTCCAGTGCGTCGGCTCAAGGGAAGTCAACAGGGCCGCCAACGGTTACTGCAGCTCGGTCTGCTGTATGTACGCCATTAAAGAAGCCCTGATCGCCAAGGAACACTCGGGCGGGAATCTTGATGTCACGCTCTTCTACATGGACATCAGGACGTTCGGCAAAGATTTTGAGAAATACTACGAAAAAGCCAAAGCGGCAGGCATCAAGTTTGTCCGAAGCCGGATTCACTCGGTTCAGCCGGAATCAGGCGGCGGGGTTAAGCTGCATTACGTGACCGACGGAGGAGTGTCCACCCTTGAATTTTTTGACGTTGTAGTCCTCTCACATGGTCTGGTCATTACCGGGGAAACGAAAGAACTGAGTAAAAGCCTCGGTTTGGAAACCGATAACTACAATTTCGCCAAAACTTCCACTTTTGCTCCAGTGGCTCTGTCCCGGCCCGGGTTCTATGCCTGCGGTGTTTTTACCGGACCTAAAGACATCCCTTCTTCGGTCATGGAAGCTTCGGCGGCGGCGGCGGCGGCCACTTCCAAACTGACTCCGGCCAGAAGCACTCTGACTAAAGTCATTAAAGTGCCCAGACCGGTGGACGTGACCGGAGAACCGCCCAGAGTCGGTGTCTTTATCTGCCACTGCGGCATAAATATCGCCTCCGTGGTCGATGTGCCGAAAGTGGTCGAGTTTGCCAAGTCCCTGCCTTTCGTGGAATACGCCACCAACACAATGTTTGCCTGCTCCCAGGACAGTCAGGAAAAACTGATAGCTTTAATTAAAGAGTACAAACTTAACCGCATTGTCGTCTCGGCCTGTTCTCCCAGGACCCATGAACCGCTGTTCCAGGAAACTTTAGCTGCAGCCGGCCTTAACAAATATCTTTACGAAATGGCTAACATCCGTAACCATGACTCCTGGGTCCATGCCGGTCATCCGGCCGAAGCCACCCAGAAAGCCATGGACATGACCGAAATGGCTGTTGCCAAAGCCGCTCTTCTTGTTCCCCTTAAGGAAAACGTCATTGACGTTGATCCCACGGCTTTAGTCATAGGCGGCGGCATTGCCGGTTTAAACGCGGCTCTGACTTTGTCCCGCCAGGGTTTTAAATCGGTCATTGTGGAAAAAGACAGCAAAATAGGCGGCAACGCCAACCGGATCTTCACCACCGCCAAAGGCGAGAGCGTGGCTGATTATCTGAGTGATCTTAAGACACGGGTTCAGAATGACAGCAACATCACCTTGGCTTTAAACTCCCATGTCAGTAAAGTTGACGGCTATGTGGGTAATTTTGAGTCAACATTGTCCGGCGGTCAGATCGTTAAGCACGGAGTGACCATCATCGCCACCGGGGCCAAGGAATATAAACCCAATGAGTACCTCTACGGCGAAAACCGCAGGGTCGTCACCCAGTTAGAGTTTGACGAACTTTTAAAAGCCGACGATCAGGCCGTAGCGGCAGCCAAAACATTTGTCTTCATCCAGTGTGTCGGCAGCCGAGAAAAAGAGCGCATGTACTGCTCCAAGGTCTGCTGTACCCATACGGTCCACACGGCGGTAGAACTGAAAAAGAAAAATCCAGAGGCAAGAATATTCGTTCTCTACCGGGATATCCGCACCTATGCCCAGAAAGAGGACCTCTATAAAGAAGCCCGGGATTTAGGCGTCATTTTCATCCGCTATGAGCCGGAACGGAAACCCCAGGTCAGCCAGAACGGCAAAAACCTGTCGGTTAAGCTTTTAGATCCTGTCTCTGGCCACCATCTGGTAATGGAACCCGATTACACGATTTTAGCGGCCGCCATTGTCTCGGGTCAGGAACACGAGCTGGGCATGATGTACAAAGTGCCATTGGACGAGGACGGCTGGTTTTTTGAGGCTCACCAGAAATTAAGACCCGTTGATTTCGCTACCGACGGCATGTTTATGGCCGGTCTGGCCCACTATCCCAAACCTATGGAAGAAGTGGTGGCTCAGGCTCAGGCCGCAGCCGCCAGAGCCGTGACGGTTTTAACCCAGCCTAAAATGACGGTTGGGGGCATTGTGGCCGAAATTGACCAGAACCGCTGCTCCGGCTGCGGGGTCTGTAAGTCGGTCTGTCCCTACTCGGCTATTGACTTGGACGATAAAGGCAAAGCTGTGGTCAATGAGGCCATGTGCAAAGGTTGCGGCAACTGCGCCTCTTCCTGCCGTTCGGACGCTCCGTCATTGAGGGGCTTTACCAACGCCGGACTTTTTGCCCAAATTGACGCGGCTTTGTAGAAACGTCCGGGCGGACTTTGGGCTAAAAGTTCGCCCGGCAGTACTGGTCTGACTGGTGGAAGCACATGGGCATTTAAAATAACCCGTTAGTAATTGATGCCCCAAGTCAGGGCCGAATTGGCACGAAATAAATTTCGCAGGATTATAAATCCTGTGCGTATATTAATTCCGCCATCTGGGCTTGGTCGTCATATAACCGGCCATTAGCCGCCATAGGTCCCCTGGCGGTACCCAAAGGCTTATTGGGCCCGAGGTTGTACTGGAGAATAGTTTTTATGAGCGAATTTGAACCAAAAGTCGTGGCCTTTTTCTGTAACTGGTGTACCTACGGGGCCGCCGATTTAGCCGGGGTCAGCCGCCTGGACTACCCGCCCAACTTCCGAGTCGTCCGTCTGCCCTGCACCGGCCGCTTAAACCCCAAGTTTATCATGGAGGCTTTCAAGCGCGGAGCTGACGGGGTCTGGGTCAGCGGTTGCCATCCAGGTGACTGCCACTATATTGCGGGCAATTACTACGCCCGGCGCAAGTTCATTCTGCTCCATACCCTTCTGGAGTCCATCGGAGTTGATCCTAACCGTCTGAGGTTTTCCTGGATCTCCTCGGCCGAGGCCAATAAATTTCAGGCCATGGCCAGGGATGTCATTGAACATGTCAAAGCCTGCGGTCCCAATTTAACATTCCGCAAAGCCGAACTTCAGCTGGATCTGCCGGAGGTGGCCTAAAATGTCCAATCTTGACACCTTAACCCAGAAGATCCGCGAGAAGGCCAAAAGCTTGCTGGAAGGCGGTCAGGCCGATGTGGTTATCGGTTACCGGACCGGCACCGTGCCGCTCATGGCCGCCCCCTTCTTTGCCAGGACACCTCAGGATTGCGATCAACTGGTCTGGAGCAGCTTTGCCCGCCTGAATTTAGCCAATTATCTGCCCGGAAGGACCGAAAAAGTGGCTCTGGTGGCCAAAGGCTGCGATGCCAGGAACGCCGTGGGGCAGGTTGCCGAAAACCAGTACCCGAAAGATAAGCTCTTCATCTTGGGCGTACCATGCTCCGGCCAGGTGGATGCAGCCAAGGTTGCGGCTAAGGAGCCCAGACCCATACAGACTTCAGAGGAAACTGACGATTCCATTAAATTAACCGGTCCCGGCTACTCCACTGACCTGAAAAAAGAAGATGTCCTACGCCGGAACTGCCTGACCTGCGCTCACCGGACCCCGACTTTGGCCAATGAACTGGTCGGACCGGAAGTGCCTTCCCTGCCGACCGATGATTTTAGCGATCTGACAGCTTTACTGGCCAAAAGTTCCGAAGAGCGCCTGACTTATTTTAAAGACCTCATTAAAGACTGCCTGCGCTGCTACGCCTGCCGCAACGCCTGTCCTTTATGCTACTGTCCGGTCTGTTTTGTTGACGAGACCAGACCCCAGTGGCTGGGTAAATCCACCGACCCGATGGATACCATGACTTTCCACCTGCTCAGGGGTCTCCACTGCGCCGGTCGCTGTACGGCCTGCGGAGCTTGCGAAACAGCCTGTCCGGTCAATATTAAGGTCCGGGAATTTAACCGGGTTTTAGACAAGACCGTTAAGGAAAACTGGTCCTACGAACCGGGTCTGGCCTGGGATCAGAAACCGCCCCTGACGGTTTATCAGCCCAATGACCCAGCTGACTTTATCAAGTGAAAGGCCGCGACTACCTATGCCCGAATATTTAGTCAAAGAAAACGCCCTGGCGGACTTTTTCCGGGAACTGACCCAAGACCGTCGCCTTTTGACGCCTCAGGGCCAGGGAGAGAACTGCCGTCTGGAAGAGACCGATCCTTCTAAGGTCAGTCTGGAATACACTAACACCCACAAGTCTCCCAAAGAGTGCTTCTTTCCCCAAACGGAAAAGCTCCTGGCCTTCAGCAAAGAGGCCGACAAACCCCATCCCAATGAATACCGGGATCTGGGGGATAAAGCTGTAGCCACGGTTATTTTCGGTCTGAGACCATGTGATGCCCGAGGCCTGTGTGTGGCCGACAAGGTTTTTCAAAATGATCGTTTTACCGATCCATACTGGAAAGGCAAATACGAAAAGACCTTAAAAATTGGGCTGGCCTGTCTAAATCCGTCTCCCCAGTGCTTTTGCGCGGCCATGGGCGGCAGCCCTTTCGGGGAGGCCGGACTGGATGTCTTAGCTTACCCCAGGGATAAAGGTTTGGGCCTTAAAACCTTAACCGAGGCCGGAGAAGCTTTAATTAAGACCACTAAAGCCGAACCAGGTGACCTGAAAAGCGAGATAGCCGACTTGGAGAAAAAAGCAATTGAAGCCCAGGGGCCCATTGATCACTTTGTGGCAATCAATGAGCGCAAGATCATGGAGCTTTACAAAGCTCCTCACTGGCCGACGACGGCCGAACCATGTCTGGGCTGCGGAGTCTGCACCTTCTTCTGCCCCACCTGTCATTGTTTTGATATTCAGGACGAGGCCAATGAACGTGGCGGCATCAGAATGCGCAACTGGGATACGTGCATGAGCGCTCTCTTTACCCAGCACGGCAGCGGCCACAATCCCAGACCTTCCAAGACCGAACGTATCCGCCAGAGATTTATGCACAAGCTAAAATACATACCCATCAAACAGGACGGGGTACGTGGCTGTACAGGCTGCGGCCGGTGCGTGGTCATGTGTCCCGCCAACATTGACATCCGGTCCGTGGCCGCTCTGATGGCCCAGACTCAGGCTTCCTGACTCAATTAAAAAGGTGACGTACGTGAACAATCCTTATCTGCCCTATCCGGTTCGCATTGCCGATATAGTTGTTGATTCGCCGGACAAAAGTTTGAGGACTTTCAAATTTGAGTTTTTGGATCCTGAGGACGAAAACCGGTTTGCCTACCTGCCAGGGCAGTTTGCCGAGCTGTCGGTACCGGGCCAGGGGGAAATCCCCATAGGTATAGCCTCCTCACCTACTGAAAAAGGCTACGTCCTGTTTACGGTTAACCGGGTCGGTCAAGTCTCCTCTTTCCTCCATAACATGAAACCCGGGGACATCATGGGTATCCGGGGGCCTTTGGGTCATCCCTATCCGGTGGACACCCTGAAAGGCAAGAATATTGTCATCATTGCCTCAGGTTTTGCCGTAACCACTTTACGGGCCACAGTGGTCTGGCTGCTTCATCCCGACAATCGATCCAATTACGGCCGAATTACATTTGTCTATGGGGCCAGAAGTCCGGGCCATCTGCTGTTCAGGGAAGACTGGGAAGCCTGGCAGAAACGGGACGACATTGATGTCTTTGTGGCCATTTACAAACCAGTGGACGGCTGGACCGGTAAAGTGGGATTTGTGCCGGCTGTCCTTCAGGAGATCTGTCCGCCGGCTGAAAACACGGCGGCCATCATCTGCGGTCCGCCCATAGCCATTAAGACCACCCAGCCGGTTTTATTTGAGGCCGGATATAAACCGGAAAATATCATCATGAGTTTAGAAAACCGCATGAAGTGCGGTTTGGGCATCTGCGGCCGGTGTAATGTGGGACCTGAGTATGTCTGTAAAGACGGACCGGTCTTTACCCTGGCCCAGCTCAATGAGTTACCCCCGGAATACTGATTATACCTGCTGCTGTTTTCTGACCCCCGGAAAGCCATCCGGGGGTTTTTTATTCCCTGAGCCGGCCGCAATACTGAATTCCTGTCCCAGATCGCCGACAGTACAGTAAGGCCGTCTTTCATGACTGTTATATTGCTGCTAAACATCCCAATCATGGCTTGACGGCAGGATAGCGCATTGGCTGCAGTAGGAATTCAGCTATAAAACGCTTAAAATATGCAATTATAATTGTATTATAAAATTTTTAAATATACAAATATCGAATAATTTATCTTATACTTAATTTTAGTACTTAAATAATATATAAATAATAAACAATATTAATTAATAAAATATTTTCTTAAATAATAATATATTAATAATTCAAATATAAAAAATTAGCATAATTAAACGATACTGATAAAGGCACAAATGGATATTTCAGAGAGAAATCATAATCCGGATGCAGCTCCTCTCCCACAATGCCGCAGGCTTTAACGCCCAAGAAACCAAGTCCTGGCTAAATTAGTTATTATCAACGAATTATTTTAGTTTTTTACTGGTTTCCCAACCCACGGCGGAACTATGGGCGTTAAAGCCAAAGAAACATGGTTCTGGTTTAGAGAGTAAGAAACTTAAATATCAACCTCACCGGCAAAATAAAATTTAATAGATGGAAAGATATTGAAAATTTGCTGCTGCCTGCTGAACGAAGAAAAATGAAGGCAGTGGCTCCAGAGTCCGTTTTGAATTAAATGGAGTGCTGGCTGTCTTCCGCCGTCCTCATACGCGACCGGTCAGTGACAAGGGGCGGTATAACCCGTCAGAAACTTTTTGGAGAATGCGGGGGTGAAGCCATGAACGTACTCACCAATAAGGTCTATAAAGGCTGTTTTGACTATGATCAGGAGGCTGATCTTTTTCACGGCCAGATTGTGAATTTGGCAGATAGATATCGTCACCTTCCAGGGGCGTTCCATTGATGAACTTAAAGAAGCCCTGGCTGACTCGGTCAAAGACTACCTTGAATTTTGCCGGATAAATGGCAAAACGCCAGCTAAACCATATTCCGGGTGTTTCAATGTGCGTCTGGCTCCTAACTCCACGCCAGTTCAGCTCTTCAGGCTAAGATCGCCGGCAAGCGCCTTGACAGTCTGGTGGATGAACTGCTGCGTGAATTCACAGCCTGACACTGAGCTTTCCGCATGAGGCATTTTGAGGAATTACAGAACAGCACCCATTAGAAATGCTGACTGCCGGTAAATCAGTTGAATTGAACATTTAAGAGATCATACCGGACACCGACTGGAAGCGGACGGCCAACACCCTGAGTTGTCAGTATATATTTTTGACTAAGGAAAATAAAAATAAATTAGGCGGCTTTTTAGAGCGTCATACCGGTTTCCCCGGTATTTTTTGCCAAAATAAGCGGAACCACCTTCGGCTTTTATTGAACGTCCATCTGCCGGCTTCTTCAGATCCAAACAGTCAAAAAGGCCCAGTATGCTTTTTTTACTGTCGAATAACTGCCGGCTGAAAGATCAAAAGGTATACCAAAAAATTTTCAAAAAAGACAAAAACAGAAACCTCCTGGATTAAAAGAAGAGCTTGTAAAACAGATAATCCGACAGAATCCTGGGAGAGGAAAACCCAGTCTGACAGAAATTTTCCTCTCCTCTCTTCAGGCAAAAAATTATTTAGGACCTATGTTTAAAGTTACATCCGAACCTGACCGGCTGATGTCCAGAGTTCTTTTTTCCCTTTTCAGGTTCCGGGCAATGCTTTCAACAGCGCTTTCGCTGTCCACCAAAACGGTCAAAGGTCCTGGGTCCTTCTTCATCGCCTCCATCACCATCATTAAAGGCTGAGGACAGTTTAAGCCTCGGGCGTCTACGGCAACGGCCATATTTACCTCACCTGGGTTAGGCTGCAGCCGGTTTCTTTAAGCCGACTGCGGCTATAAAAAGTATTAAAACCGCACTTATTATTCCGGCCGCCGCCCCGTGGGCTCCCAAACCGGCTCCACTGGAAGCCAGACCCCAGTTATGGGCCATGGCCAGTCCCAACAGCAGGCCCAAAATGAAAACCCCGGCATCGCCGTCCCCTTCTCCGGCCATAAACAGCTGACGGCCCGGGCAGCCACCGGCCAGAGCCGAACCGAAACCGACTACAACCAGACCGAAAAAATTCCAGAACTGAAGGGTGTGGGCAATGGGTTGCTTTTCAAAGCCTGGATGAAACTGACCGAAGACCAGATTAAGTCCAAAAGCCGCCACCACAAAGCCGGCCACGCCAAAAAGAAGGTGGCTTTGACGAAATAAAAACAGGTTCTGGATCGCCCCGATGGAGCAGAACCGGGAGCGCTGACCGACCCAGCCTATAAGTAAAGCCAGGACAAGTGAAGCCCATAAAGGCGCGTACTGGCTGCCGGGACCGGTCTGAGAGTAAAACAGAAGATCATTTTTAGGCTGCCCTTCAATGGGCGGATAGGCAATCCTTATGACCAACAGGGCAGCCATAAACAGAACAAAGGCCAGTCCCAATATCCGATTAGAATTCTGGCTGCTGCCCAGGGTAAAATTGCGGCGGGTAAAAAAAGCTCCTATCCCGACCCCGACTGTCAAACCCAAAAGTCCGGCTATGGCGTTTAAATCACCCCCGGCCAGTCTAAGAAGAGCCCGCCACGGACAGCCCAAAAATATCAGGGCTCCGATGCCGACCAGAGCTCCCAGGAAGAACCGGATTAAAGGGTTAGACCCGATCCTGGGACGAAATTCACCGCTGCATAAAGCGGCAGTAAAAGCCCCCAAAACCAGGCCGAAAATCTCCGGACGGGCATATTGAACTATCTCGGCCCGATGAAGACCCAGAGCTCCGGAGACATCGCGTCCGAAACAAGCCACGCAGAGGCCCATATTGGCGGGATTTCCAAGTTTTTGGAGAACAGCGGCGCTGGCCCCAATAACCAGACCTGCCGCTATGACCCCTTTGGTTGAGGCAAAAAAACTGTTAGCCATAGGATATTCCTTTCATAAAAAAGCCAAAAAACGGATAAACAGATAAGGATTATTCAGGCCTGGAACTTCCGGCCAGCCACCGATTTAAATACCTTTGACAGCCTTCCTCACCTAAAGCCGGACGATTCTCACAGAACCAGAGATATTCGCCCTCCCGGACGTATAAGACAGCTTCCGGCTTTATAGGCCGACTAACGTCTGAGCCTCCGTAGGCAGTTTCAGCGGCCTGCCCGGCTGTCAGAACGTTTAAGGCATTGACCGGATCGGCGTTGTTTTCAGCTGCCATTAAGGCATTTGAATTCAGCCCAGGAATTCGAACTGATCCTCTGGCGAGACGGCCGCGAAACTTCCGGCGCGCGGTCGGAGTTTGACCGCGCTTGGGATAAACGTCAGGAATCAGGTTCATAAAGAAAAATTATCTTATTGACAAATAATCAAAAACCAAATCCATAAATTTACCGGCCAAAACCCTAAGACGTTCCAATAGTTAAGGCTTAAACCGACTATTCCCAGTGCTTATAGTCATAACCCCACAGGAAGGCAGACAGAGCGGAGCAGGAGAAACTCTGACTGCCGGCCGCCAGCCGGAAAAAGGCGCCAAAACCTGAAGTCTGTAAAATAAGACATATCTATTTTATTAATAATTTTTCGTAATATATCTATCATAACCCGCCTTTTCCGTCAAGAGAAAACTTGTGTCTCTGTGTCTCAGGATCTCGAAAACGTCTTTATTCAGGCGGATGGATGTCTTGCGGAGCGGGGATTGTAACTAGATTCTGAAGTTATGAAAGATGGCCATAAAAATGAAAGATGGCAGCATAAAAACTTAAATACTGGAATTGACCTTTGGGAAAACGTGCTAATCTTGAATTTGGAAACAAAATAAGATAGATTTTTTATGGCCGTTGGCTCCGAAATTCACCGAATACGCAAAAATTTTCACGTGGATTCAGTAGCTGGTAAAGCTGCTGCCCTCATAAATAGATTCTCAATAATTAAACTGGTGCTGTCAGCGCTTACTTGCTGCTCAGCTCTCCCCGCCAGTGCAGAGAATGGTACTGGACAGACGGTTTATGCTTGACCGGCATTTAATACAGCGGAGAGTTGTTCTTAATGGGCCGAACATATAAAATTATTGATCCGAAAGTCAAACGATTCTTAATGCCAATGAATTCTAATTTCCCGCTGATTGACCTTGTTTATAACAGTCTTTGCGGATGGCAGTCCTGCATCTGGCAACATTTAGCGAATAAAATTTAATGTACAACTTGAAGTTAGGATTCAGCGCACTAATTTTCATGAAATTATAGCTTCTGTCAGTGAGGTTATACTCTTTAATAACAAGGAAGGCTAAATTGAGTTGGCGTTCTTTAATGAGATCAGCCAAAAAATGAGCACAACCGGAAGCGGACAAATATTCCTAAAATTTCGGATAATGGGCATGGCGTAATAAAGAGGTCTCTATAATAATTTTTTCTATTATCATACTGTCAGAAAATTTATGACAGGAAGGAACTGTGGACTTGCCGGCCTATAACCATACGCCCGACCTTGAGGCAATCAATGCAGGTAACGACATGACTCTGAATGGTTTTTCTTTAATTTATTGCTGATAACCATAGTGAAAACTCTTCTAGCTGAGCGCTGTGCAATCTATTGTCATCATGGATTTTCATGTAATACAGGCCTAAACTCAAGAAAAGACAAAATTTTTGATTCTTTTGCTTAATTAGTCGTCCCTGAAAAACTTTTTGGGCCGAGTCAAAAATTTTTCTCACCGAAGCATAATTCAATCATTTTTAGTATTAAATAGATATAAAATTGATTTTTAGCAATTTATGAGTA
>JAISEL010000057.1 GCA_031264185.1 Deltaproteobacteria bacterium | reverse complement strand
TACAGGCCTAAGGCAGCAATTGTCGACCGCGGCTGTCGCAATGAATCTGCAGACGGAACCGAAATTGTTCACCCCAGCGCTTTGAACAGCGAAGGATTGGACGGGAAAGAAAAAGACCGCCTAAGGGCAGGATGCCGCCGCCGAAGTTCTGTTGAGCCTGTTATTGGCCATGTAAAATACGATCACAGAATGGATGTTAATTTTCTTCGAGGCAAACTTGGCGATCTCACAAATCCTGTTCTTGCTGCTGCAGGGTTTAACCTGAAAAAATATGCCATGCAAGTCCTTGATGCAATTGTAAAGCCATTCAAAAAAGGCGGAAAAAAAAACGAAGGAAAAAAGAAGACTGCACGGCACTCCTTTCCGGGCAGCTGAATGTTATGGAAGTTGTCCCGCAAGCGCTTAATTTTTCACCTCCCTCCGAATTTGAGGTTTTCGCGCAGCAACAGGCTGCCAAGGGGAGCCTCTGTCCAAATTTTGCTAAAACACCCTAAAATTCATAACATAGCTAAATTTTCAGATTCTAAAAAGTATAATTATATATAATTATAATTATATATAATTATACATAATTAATTTTACTCTAAATTTGGCTTGCTGAAAAAACCATTAAACTGTTATAAATGCCGCTTTAAGGTCTGATAAAACAACATTACGAACCATTAAAAGAATAACTTTATATCTAATTAATATCAAAAATAACTAAATTATATTGCGGTGAGGAAAATTTTTGACTCGGTCTTAAAAGTTTTTCAGGGACGACTAATTAACAATAAGTCCCTAACCAGGCCCCAGTTTATTGGCAGTAAAGCCTCCTTGTCATGCCAGGAGTGAAAGCTGCAATAGAAAAGACTTCTGGCCATTTTTTCTACAAGTAAGATCTTCAATAATTTTGCATCGTTAATCGGCATGACAGACTGTCGGCATGACATGACAGACTGTTATTTAACTCAATTTTCAATTTAATTTTACCCGTAAAGTCTTATTGGACAAGTTTTTCGTCAATTTCCTGGACAAAATGAACTGTCTATTTTCGGACAGAATACACCATTCATAATTGGAAAACTGGAAAAAATAAAGGCGAAGGAAGATAGATGCGCGATATGAGTTGGAAAATCCTAAATTCAGGCGCATAATTTCTCGTTGCAGCAATATACATCTACATAAAATATCTATGAACCAAATAACTATGAAATAGGGGGACAAGTCTTTTTAAAAATAAAAACTCTTTGTATTAAATAGCTTAATACAAATAAACCTCCTTCGGATATCATTTTTCCGATCAGCACATGAGTACCGAAAGTTTTGGCTAACCAGAATGTAACATAGTAGGTAAAAAACATCAATATAAATACAGTGAACAGGTATTTGACCGCTTGTCTAAGGAATTCATGGCGAACTCGAAAAACCCAACGCCTGGAAAAGGTGAAATTAAAGGTCACGGCCACTGTCCTGGCGACAATGAAGGACAAAAGAGTTCTGGCCGACAAGAAAAAGACAACAGAAAAAACCATATAGTCCAAAAGGCTACTGATAAAAGACAGGCTGGTGAATTTCAAAAAAACGCCATATATGGCCAATGAGTCACGGATAGGGTGAAAATGAGATGAACGGTTGTCATGAATATAAACCGTAGAAATAGGGACTTGGGCTAATTTCTCGTTAAGCTCAAATGACTCTGACACCAAAACGGCGAACTCATACTCAAAGCGATCATGGGCGATGCAGATGTGATTACCCACTCGATGTCGTGGAATATAACGTAGGCCCGTCTGAGTATCCTTGACTTTGACCCCAGTAAAGAGGCGGAAAATTAGCCGTGTCAAGATATTTCCCAAACGGCTTCGCCAAGGGACGCCATGCGAAAAATCTCGAACGCCCAGAGTAAAACAATCGGAAGCCATCCCGGCTTTGGTCACGGCGATAATATCTTCTGTCAGATGTTGGCCGTCGGCGTCAGCGGTGACCAAGCCAGGAGAGTCGGGATGGGAATGGATAAGATAATAATTCAGTCCAGTTTTTAATGCCTGCCCCTTGCCACGGTTTACTGCGTGGGTCAAAACGGTGATCTCAGGCGAGAGAGATAAAATTTTAAACATCTCAACTGAGGACGCCGAGGAGCCATCATTGACCAAAACAACTTGCTGAAACACTCCAGACTCAAGCAAAATTTTAACGCATCCCAATAGGTCTGGTGATGGTTCAAAGGCTGGAATAAGAACCCAAGGTTTGGCTGAGTGTGGAATCATATGTTTTGTATTCATATATTACTATATCAATATTATTATATTGACATTAAAAATCAAAAATATGTAATTTTTTATTGATAAATAAATAAAAACCATCTTCATAATAGTCTTCATAAAAATTGTCATAAAGCTTTTGTTTATCTAAATTATTTAAGAATTTATTATTTAATACTAAATAACCATAATCAACAAAATTTTCAGGAGGAGAACCATAAGAATAAAAACTCTTGGGAATACTCATCAATTGTTTGAGCTGATCTTGGTTAGAGACAATTTTTTGAGGATTACGTTTTTCCAGATAATCAACCCGCCTTGTTAAGCCTATCTTTCCAAGTTTAAGGCTCTCCTTTTCGTGAATCATGATTAAACCATGATCAATTTTAGAAGAAAATAGACCACAGACCACTAACAAGATAGCCAGAAAACTGGCCAAATAAATGCGGGGGTTAGACAGTAAGCTGGTTTTAACATGTTCTATGGCCTTGGTCAAAAGTAACCAGAACCGCATATAGGATTTTCTGGCAATAACCTCTTGGAGACAAGCTCCCAAAGGGAAAAAAGCCAACATGACCGGAAACTTGATATTTCCAGGACCATAAGAAAAGAATAGAGCCCATCCGAGCATTAAAAATAGGCATGAGGCACTGATGGCCCGATAGCCTGGGCGTTTTAGTCCCCAAATGGCCGGAAAAGCAAAAATGGTGTAGTAAAAAAACTTAAAGATCTGGTGAACCATCCGACCTAACAGTGATCGTTCGCGAAATAAATCTGGTGAATTTAAAAAAAATTCTGTCATAGATGGTATTTTATTAGCATAAATTAGGTATTTATTATATAAATACCATGGCACAATAATCATTAATGAAAAAAGAACAGGAAACAATATTTTTTTTATGATTATTAAATTATTATATCCATTAAGTTTATATTTCTCAAAAACTATAAGAATAAAAAATGGCCACCAGAACAAGCCAGATTGTTTGATTGTCGCCGCTGCAGTTGCCGCGCAAAAGGCCACGTAAAGAAAGAATTTGTCCCGGCCCGAGAACGTGGCCCCAACCCAGTGTAAAATGGCCCAAGCCATTAAGGCCAAAACGCCGACCAGAACGTCTGCGTAGCCAACTCCGGTCACGATAAAAAGCCAGGTCGTTCCAACAACAGCCACCACGCTGCCACAGCTGAACTGACTGTCCTTTAATGTACAGAAGGCTATCAAGCCAATTAAGGCGAATATCTCCAAACATAAGACAGAAAAAATCTGAGGAACTTCTTGGCCCATGAATATGTATGGTAGGCCCATAATGATAGGCATCAGTTGCGGGTAATCACCTTTGGTTCGCGGATAAGCGTTCGATGCCCAATCTACAGCCCAAGCGTTCCAGCTCATGATTGGATCTACGCCTTTAAAAAGAATTTTGTGATAAAACAAAAATATAAGCAGAAACATAACAACAAATATAAAATAACAAATTATATTAATATATTTTTTATCTAAATTTAAATAATATTGTTTAATTTGATTATTAAATATTTCATTAGTAAAATTATAATGTAGTTTAAAGTTTTTATATTTGCTATATCTAAAGAAACTAAAGAATATGACTAATAAATAAAGCACGAAGAGAAAAACCATCGCCGACCGAGTATAATACCCTGGTAATATCAGACTTAAGGCTAGAACATAATTTATAATGAGGCTCAGGACCAAGGCCGCTCCCAAAAATTTAGCCACGCCTATCTTGGGAGGGGCAACGATAGCGCAGGTTGCCGCCCCTGGCAAAAAAATACTGTTTAAAATTCCAACTATTCCCCAAAAAAGCAGCATATATCCTCAAAAAAATTTAAATAAATATAAAATACAGTATTTAGTTTTTATAGAGATAAAATTAAAATAATATTCTTAATATAGACTTAAAGAAGCATTATTTAAGATAATTATCTATATTATTGTCTTTTTTTCTAAAAACCCACCCTTCTTTTGATGGTGAATCATGTTGTTTAAAGACTTGTTCCACCTTTTTACAAACTTATTTTTTGAAATTCAGCTCCATAAGACAATTGGACGAACACCCCTGACAAGCAACTATTTTTTAAGTTGGGGCGGCAAACCTTCAGTAACAGGTATTGGAGTAGACAGCTTTAAAAATATAGGGCAACACGAATGAACATCAGCCTATGGTCAGGATAGTTTCAGTAATGATATATAAAAATTGCACCAATAATCATTGCTAAACATTTTAAAAATTTATTAAAATTTTGCTATAATATATTACCATATATTTATTGTTTAGCATAAATAATTTAAATAATATATAGATATCAATATATTAAAAATAACAACTGAATTAATTTTAGCGATTTTAAATATTAATTAAAAATTTTTATGCATAAAATAAACAAGAAGCATATTCTATTTATATTAAAATACTTATTTTAATGATAAATATATAAAAAAATCTATAATTTAAAATTTGAAAATTTATTCTTCAAGAAAACAATAATCGTGCCAGAAACAACAAAAAAATACAGATAAAAAATTTAGGCATCCTGGCAAAACAAAAACTTACAGCAATCATTTTAGGCCTTCAAATAATTAGGAAGCCTGCCCTATATAAACTTGTCTGGAAAAAAGACTGGGCGGCATTATAACAGCCAGACTATTTGGCTTTTATCTTTCTGATCAAGGAAAATATCAAATAACTTTTTCAAAGTCAATAGAAATGGGAGTACTAAAACTGTCATAAGTAGCTCTGGCTTATTCTCCAGATTGTAAAGTATATTATTTAAATGCTAAATATAGTTATATAGCTACAATAAATATATCATAAATACTGATTTTTTATATTTATGGATATTATTTATTATTGCTGATGGTAGGAAGTAGGAGTCCAGATTATCATTATGACGGGTCAGGTACCCGGCTTGGTAAAGAAACCCTTCCGGCGGTGCAGCCCCGATTTCTACTGGAGAATCAGCGAAATCTCTGTCTGCAGCGATTCCGGCAAATTGTTCCGCTGTGAGTTCCTTGTCCTTGAGAAATTTCCGAATGAAGATGTTGGAGCCGGACCTCGCCCAGTATTTTTTAAATTCGCCTTTACTGAAGAAAAGCAGAGCGGAGAAGGATTGCAGACTTTAGTCTCCCAGTCAAAAGAAAAACCGTCATAGTAATCCCGTATACGCGTCAAAAGTTCTTTTTCGCTCATCCGCAGTTTTTCGGCTGTCTTTTTGATGTACGGGGCGAAATTACCCTCCAATTCTTCCTGAGTAAGGCCCAGAAAGGCGGCGAAATCAGGAGCAGTGGAGATATCCTGGAGGTTATTGATTGAGAGGGGGAAAAGACGCCCGCCCATGCCGGAAAACTTGGAAATTCCGGTGATAAAGGCGAAGTCCAGAATTCCAATCGGTTTTGATCATGGAATAGAAACTTCGTATGGCCTTCCGAATTTCTTCAGCCAGTGGCTCGTCATAGGTCAATTCACTCCTCTGGATAAGGCATAAAACAGGAAAACAGGAGAGTCGCATTGCTCAATCAGTAAGGCTATATTTTTGGAGGTGACCGTGTTGACATCCTTCAGTAAATTTGGAAAAAACACTGGTTGCATCGTCCCATTGTAAGGCGACATTGCAATGTTCAGCGATAACATTCAGATATTTTCGTATTTTCCCTTCCAGAATCTCCAGGCTTTGGCTGTTATTAAATGCGTTCAGTCCAGACGAATGAACGGTTTTAGGGTGAATTCCGGGGAATTCATAAATTTCCCGGCCGCCAAGCCTTGAAAAAGCTCCTTCCTCCCGGAATAGAAGATGTCCAGGCCCTAGACAGTCAGGGATTTGCCGAAGCTTCTGGGCCGGGCGCAAAAGGCGACTTTACGTCCCTTAGGCAAAAAGGAAAAATATTTTGTCTTGTCCACTATATGGGCTTTCTTGTCCGTAACTCCTCAAAGCTTTGTATCCCAGCGGGCAGTTCCGGCTCCATATAATCCTCCTATTGCCTTTGGGCCCACGACAAAATCCGGCCTGAACAGCTGCACGCCTGAACAGGTCTGATTAACATTTATATAATAATACTGAATGACGGTTACAAGTTTAGAATATGTAAATTTTCCAGCTTCTAATATTATTTCTTTACTATCTAGTTAATTAGTCAAATTTAATCTCCGATAATAGCTTAATTTCTCAGATCACTTGAAAGTAAGTCTATGCCCATGAAACCAAAATTTTAGATTTTCTGGCTAGAGACTTATGCCAGCCTTAAAACCGGATCAAATCCGGCCGGTTTGACAAGTTTCGGCCTCAATGTCATAATGGCCAAACTATGACTGATTGATCTAATTGTTTGATATCTGTGGCTATTGGCCTTTTTTCCGGGATTTTCCCCTAAATTCTTCACCCTGTTAAGGTCGATCTCCTTATGGATTCCCTGAAAGACTTAGCCTGGCTTATTAGGCTTTTAAAAACATCCAAGCCAAATCCGATTTCATTCGGGCGGATTTAAAACAACCTTTCCATGAGCCAAATCGAAAATCCTTCTTCATCTACCCGCCACTCCCGCACGAGCATTAAGTCCCAGGGTGACAAATCTCAGTCAGCTTTGAGATTAATCCTGTCATCGGATTTCGGGGAACCTCAGGTCTGGGAATTTACCGGACCTCGGGCTGTGGTTCTTGGCAGGGGAGGGGTTTCGGCAGTCAAAATGCCGGATTCCGGTGATTTTCTGGGTGTCTCCCGTCACCATGCTGTCATCGAATTGAGCCGGAACCGGGCAATGCTGAGAGATCTCTGCAGTTTAAACGGTACCTTCATTAACGGTCACTTGGTCAGCCGCCGGGAAGAAGACCGAGGTCCAGGATTTGCGGTCACCGGTTTCGGTGTCCAGGTTAAAGACGGCGATATTATAACTTTAGCCGGGCTCTTTAATTTCCGGGTCGGTCTGGTGGATGAATCATCCTACGATCTCCCGGCCAATATTTCCCCGGTGGAAATTAACCCCAACTGTCCGGCCTGCGGTCGGCCACATAATCCGGTGCCTTTATCTAAATGTGCCGATGTTCTGTGTGCCGACTGTCGCCCCAATCCTTTAGCTTCATTAAAGCTCTTCAAGGCCGGTTTAACCCGGAGAGCCAGAAACTTAGAGCCCTTAAAAGGCCTTAGAATCACTAAAACTTTAGGCCGGGGCTCAACTTCGGTGGTCTTTCTGGCTGAACGCAAAGACACTAAAATTCAGATGGCCCTTAAAGTCATGTCTCCGGCCATCTCGGACAATGAATGGGCCAGGAAGAGTTTTTTGCGTGAAGTCTCAATAGGCCGGGCCTTAAAACACCAAAATGTCACTAAGCTGTATGATTTTGGGTATTACGGCGGGGCTTATTTTTATCTCATGGAATACTGTCCCGGCGGCAACAGCGAAGAAAGACGTCAAGCTTCCGGCGGACAGATGGATCCCAAAGAGGCCTTAAATATCATTCTGCCTATCTTAGACGGACTCCATTATCTTCATAACGTAAAACTGGCCGCAGCTAAAGTCGAAGACCACGTCTCTCCGGAATCAAGAGGTCTGGTTCACCGAGATCTTAAACCGGCCAACATATTTCTTGGTGGTGCTGACGGCACTGTGCCTAAAATAGCCGACATCGGAGTCGGTAAACTTTATAACAACAGCTTAACTTACGGCTTTACCCGGACCGGTTCGGTGGCGGGCTCCCCTGCGACCATGCCCCGGCAACAGGTAATTAACTTTAAAAGAGCCGGTCCGGAAGTGGATATCTGGGCCGCAGCCGCTTCATTATACAAACTGCTGACCGGCGATTATCCCCGGGATTTTCCAGAAGCTGAAGACCCCTGGCGGGTTGTTTTGAATACCGCCGCTGTTTCTGTTTTAAAAAGGCGCCCCAATCTTCCGGTGAATCTGGCCCAGGCCATTGACGAAGCTTTAGTTGACAATCCGGCCATTCTCCACCAGACCGCCCAAAGTCTGAAAGACAGTCTGGTCAAAGCTGCCCGTTTAGACGGTTTACTGACAGGCGCCAAACCGTGAGCACTGATAACAGCGCCACCTTAGGGACAGCTTACTGCCCTAAATGCCGGACCGGTTATCGTCTGTCGGCGGCTAATCTGGGGCATCGTTCAATTTGCGTTAAATGCGGGCAGAATTTTCATTTGCTGCCGATGGCCAATGAAACGCCCACTCGCTGGCTGGACACAACGGCGGCTTTAAATGAACTGGCCACCAGAGTTTGGGAAAAGGGTCTCGATCTTCGGATAGGGCAGGTAATTTTAGGGGTTTATGTTGTCCAGGATATTCTGGGCCGGGGAGGTCTGGGTCAGGTTTTTAGGGTCAAACACCGGGACTGGCAGAAGGAACTGGCGTTAAAACTGCCTTACCACGCCATAATGGAACCCCATTATTTCCAGAACCTGAAAAACGAAGCTGAAACATGGGTGGGGTTAGGCCTCCATCCTCATGTGGTAACCTGCTATTACGTCCGGCCCTTGATGGGTGTTCCTTCAATATTTATGGAATATATTTCCGGAGGCTCCCTAAAAGAACTTCTGGAGACCAAAGGGCAGGCCCAACTGCCGCCTTTATTCAGAGGCGATGAGATCACCAGGACTTTAAGAATTCTGGACATCGCTATCCAGGCTACCTGGGGTTTAGAATACGCCCACAGCCGGGGAGTTTTACACCTGGATATCAAACCCCAGAATCTTCTGGCCGAAGAAGAAACCGGACGGATTCTGGTGACCGATTTCGGTTTGGCCAGAGCGGCCAAAGAAACGAAGTCTCCTTCGGACAGCGCTTCATTGTGGCCAGGGGATCAAAAAAATTCTTCCGATAAAAGCCAGTCCAACCCTTCGGCACCTGAACCGCCGGTTGGATTCGGGACACCTCAGTACATTTCCCCGGAAGGTATGGAAAAACAGCTGCCCGGACCCGGGTTTGATCTTTGGGCTTTAACTCTGACCATTTTGGAGATGTTTCTTGGTCAAAGACCCTGGGAAAACGGCAGTACTGTAGGGGTGGCTTTTGATCAATTTTTGGTGGCGGTCCGGCCCATGACCACCCCTCCGTCGGCTATGTTGGCCTTTTTCCGGAAAGCTCTCCACAACGAACTGTCCAAAAGATTCCAAAATGCCGGAGAAGTGGCCGAGGAACTGGAAAAAATTTACTTTGAGATAGCCGGTAAAGCCTACTTCAGGTCCAAACCGTACGCCGTACCGGATTCAGCCGATAATCTAAATAATCAGGCTGTCTCTATGCTTGACTTAGGCCGGGATCAGGAAGCGGAAAACCTTTGGAAAGAGGCTTTAAAAGATGAGCCTAACCATGTTATTTCCTTTTTTAACTTAGCTCTTTACCGCTACCGTCAAAGCCAGCTGACCAAAGAAATGTTCCGCGGCCAGTTAAACGATCTGGTCCGTTTGGCCTCCGGCCAGCAGATTTACGATCTGCCTTTGATACTATGTGGCGGTTTTTTAGAAATGGGTCTGTGGCAGGAAGCGGGTCAGGCTCTCCAGACTTATATTGGTCCGGCTTTAAATAACGAAGCCAGAAGGCTAGGGGAGATCCTGGAAAAAAGCCGGCACGGCCGGGGGCAGATTGAAAGATCAAAACCGGCCAGATTCCATTTGTCCAAAATCAGGGAAAGATCAGATAATGAGCTGGGCGCTAAACTGTCAGTGCCGTTAGTGGCCCAAGCCCGGGAAGCTCTGGAGAAAAACAACCTGTCCGAAGTCTTAGATAAACTTAAAGAGGCCAGAAGGCTTCCTGGTCAGAATCAGTCCCCAGAAACTGTGGTTCTGTGGCAAGGGCTGTACAATAAAGTGACCAGGACGGATTTAAGAGACATCTGGGAAGAAAAAGGTTTAGCCGGTCAGACAACCGGTGAACTGGCTGCTTACTGTAACGGATTATTGGTTCTGGCCAATGGCAATAAACTCTATTTTTCCAAAAACTTTAATTCCGCCCTGGCCACAACCGCTGAAACTAAACTGGCTAATAACCCAGTCGCTATAACTTTAAACACCGCCGGGACCATAGCCGCCACTTTAACTTCAGAAGGTCATCTATGGCTTTTTGATCCCCAGACCGGCACCGGAGCCGGACAGACAAGGGCCCATAATCAGGCGGCTAAAGCTTTAGTCTTCCGGCCGGACGGCAAAAGACTTTTTACGGCCGGTTCCGCCGGCGAACTTAAGATGTGGGACACCGGACACGGTTATCTGGACAAAGGAACACCTCTTTTAGTCCGCCAGATCTCCGAACATCCTTTAGTCGCCATGGCCATCTCGCCTAACGGACGTCTCCTGACCGCTCTGGACGGATTTATGGAACACCGCTTATCGGCCGAAAAGTTAAACGGACCAATCAGGTCTCTGCCTTTAGACTTTAAGGTGCCCGGTTCTTTGGATTACGGAGAAGGGCCGCCTTTTCAGGTAAACGCTTTAGCTGTGGATCCCTTTAACCGCTATTTAGTGACCGGACACCGCGGAGGTTTAAGCTTTCATCCGTTATTCGACACAGACTGGCAGCTGGATCTGACGGAATTATCCGCTCCTATTACGGCTGTAGCTATAAGTCCCGATGCTCATCTCTGGGCTGTGGCCATGGCTGACGGGCGACTTCTGGTCGGTCTGGCTCCCAATAACACCAAAGGGACATTTTTACCTGTCCGCCGTCTGGAAGCCGGCGGAATCCATTTCTTATCTTTCACCCCGGACAATGCCTCACTTTTAACCGTCGGCCAAAACGGTCTCATGCTCTGGAGTCTGGATTGGAATTTAGCTCTTCCTTCTTCACAGAACTGGGATAAAAAAGCTGAGATGATGCTGGGTAATTTTCTGGTAAAAAACAGCGATGCAGTCTACTCTGATCGTTTAGCCGAATCCTTTGCCGACTCTTTGGCCTCAGCCGGTCTCTTGGGGTTAGACGACAGTGTCATCAGAAAACGGCTCCGAGAAGCCATTAATAAACGCCTGGAAGCCGTCTGAGAGGTAAATAAACATGGCTGACAATAAAAAAGAACCCGAGGAAAAAGAGTTTGACCGGGTGGAATACCTTAAAAACATCAGGCAAGAACTGATGGTAAAACTCGACCTGCCGGAGAACACAAAGCCGGAAAGAGTGGCCCAGCTAATTAAGATCAAAGAAGAGATGGCCAGAATCCGCCAAAACCAGAAAAAAAACCACTGACCCGTAACCACGGGTAGGTCAAAATGGGGGAGTCTGAATTAGTTCCAAATATAATTTGCCTGACTTTACGAATTATCTTAAATACAACCCAAATTACCTTGTAATTTTAATAAAATAACTCTTTTTTGTTGTTAAATAGATATATTTCATAAATACCTTTATAATTCCTATGATTACGAACATTTATCTCATTGTAGTGAAATTTATTATTTCAACCCTCGCAAGATTTCAAATATTTCGCAGAATTTATTTTGATATGATTTATATAATTCAATTCGTTTAATTAAAATTAAATATAGGTAGTCGTCCCTGAGAATCCTTTAAGTCATTGATTTCACTTCTAAAATTTGAAAAATCCTAGCCTAAAATCGACCGTGTATTGATTATAATCTCCCAATACCCGGTCGAAAATCCATTTT
>JAISEL010000032.1 GCA_031264185.1 Deltaproteobacteria bacterium | reverse complement strand
AGAAGACTGCACGGCACTCCTTTCCGGGCAGCTGAATGTTATGGAAGCTGTCCCGCAAGCGCTTAATTTTTCACCTCCCTCCGAATTTGAGGTTTTCGCGCAGCAGCAGGCTGCCAAGGAGAGCCTCTGTCCAAATTTTGTCAAAATACCTCAAAATTCATAACATAGCTAAATTTTCAGATCTTAAAAAACATAATTATATGTAATTATATGTAATTATATATAATTAATTTTACTCTAAATTTGGCTTGCTGATAAAGCCATTAAATTATTGTAAATACAATTTTAAGGTCAAATAAAACATACTCATAAATTGCTAAAAATCAATTTTATATCTATTTAATACTAAAAATGATTGAATTATGCTTCGGTGAGAAAAATTTTGACTCGGCACAAAAAGTTTTTCAGGGACGACTAATTAGGCAGTGGGATGGGTGGTGTATGTTTCACGGTAAAAATAAGCGATTCTGAGGACTTAGGAATTGATCCGACTGGTTCCGGGCACCGATTTGGCGGGTATTGTTGAAAATTTATCTGAAAAGTACAACAAACAAGTTGTGGTTTTAATTGACGAATACAATGTCCCGGTTAGCGAAAACTTAGGCAGCCCGACTGTGGCGGAAAATAACCGCGAAATACTGAAAGAGTTTTACTCCGCCTTAAAGAAGGCCGATGAGTGCCTGCGCTTTGTCTTTGTAACCGGCGTGACCGTTGCGCCTTTATGGCTGCCGGCCCGTCTCAGCCAACTTAATGACTTGACCTTGGACGAAAATTACGCCGGAATTTGCGGATTTACCTGTGATGAGATGGAAAACTGCCTTCGGGAGCATCTGCCGATTGTCCTCAAAAGGATGAAAACCAAAGGTCTCATGACGGAAGCTTCTGTGGCGCCCGATCTTTTGGAATTAATAATACATCGCTGCGACGGGTATAGTTGGACGGCCGGACTATGGTCATGAACCCGTTCTCCGTCATAAATAGCAGCATAGATAAAGCCAGTTCAGAGGGCTTCCGGTTAAGTTCAGGCCCTTCAGCAAAATTTATTTCTGATATCACGAAAGATAACCCATTTGATCTTCTTGAGGATAAATTTACTAAATTTACTGACCAAGCTATGGCCGCTTTATAGGCGGCCACGGAAGGAGCCTCTTGATACGGAGGCCGTGAACGCTTATGGAGCGGGTAACCGAATACTGCCGTCAATACGCTAGTTCTTATGGTCAGCTAAAAGCCCTCATTAATTCTGCATGGACAAAAAGAAAAAGCCGCTCTTACGGGCCATCCTGTAAGGGTAAAGCATCGGATTTTTTTGGGCAGCATGCCTAACTCAGATCCGGTCAGGAGGGGTTAGGATTTCAAATCGCTGCCTTTGACGGTCAGGGAGGGCTGCTGTCAAGGAGTTACGGCGATTGACTTATTTTTTTGCAATTTTCCTGGTCGGCTGCCGAAAAATATGCGAATCCGCTCAAGTTGTATCCGGTCATGCTGACAGCCGGGTCGTTTCTGATGAGGCAGCCGAATCAGACCGCAGCCAGAAATCCCTGACAGCCTTAATCATTCATTCTGTCAAGAAGGTTTGAACTGAAGGCTCTTACAGGCGTTCCATTCAACTGTTAAGCGTCTGTGAAACAACAGCCGTGACCGGACTCCACGGTTGGTTATGGCCAGCGTCAAAAATGGCCGGTGAATGCAAGCGGCGCTTCAGAAGCGGCCGTGGCTGAGGCTGCGGTTTAAGTATCAGAACGGCTCCGTCCCGGCTTATTTTTTCTTTTGGGGTTTAAAAGCTGCATCATAAGCATGGTCAGAATAGCAAAGAGCATCAGGCCGCCGGCCAGAATGTGGGCATTGGCGTACTGCATGTTTTCCACATAGACGTAAATCTGCATGGAAAGAACCCGGGTGACGTTGGGGATATTGCCGCCGATCATCAGTACGACCCCGAATTCTCCGATGGCGTGGGCAAAGGACATAACCGCTGCAGTCAAAAAAGCCGGTTTGGCCTGGGGCACGATGACAGTCAAAAAAGCGTCCAGAGTATTGGCCCCTAAAGTGGCCGCCGCTTCCAAAGGCCTTTCGCCCAAAGCTTCAAAGGCGTTTTGGAGAGGCTGGACCACAAAGGGCATGGAACACATGACCGAGGCCGTGACCAGGCCGCTGAAGGTAAAGGGCAGGGTGGGAATGCCGGCGGCTTTAAAAAGCTTGCCAACAGGGCCTATTGGTCCTAAAAGGACCAGCAGGTAAAAACCCATGACTGTGGGCGGCAGGACCAAGGGCATAGTTACGACCGCCCCGATCAGCCGGCGGAACATGGTATCCCGGCGGCTGAGCCACCAGGCCAGAGGACTGCCTATGAGCAGGGTAAAAAACGTGGTTGTGGCGCCCAGCTTGATAGACAGGCGGATACAGCTGATGTCGGCGTCGGTCAGCATAATTTTGGCATAAATCCCGATTTTAAAAGACGAAACAGTATGGAAGCACTATAAAGTATAGCACTCCAGGACTTTAATCAGAAATCCCCCCGGAGGCGGTAGCTGACCGCTGCCGGGGGGATAAGGGCAAAAGGCCGGAAAATCCGTGGACTACGGCAGGGTGTAGCCGTAACCTAAAATGATGTTTAAAGCCTGAGGATCTTTTTTGATGTAGTCCGCAAAGGCCTGGACCGCTTCACTGGCTGCGCCGGGCTTTAAGATGACCATATCCTGAAGGATCGGGGAGTAAAGGTCGGCCGGAACGTTCCAGACCGAGCCTTTGGTCAGTTTTCCGTCCTGACAGACCTGTGACCAGGCCACGAAGGCGATTTGAGCGTTGCCGCTCTCGGCAAACTGGAAAGCCTGACCGATGTTGTTGCCGGTCACAATCTTGCTTTCCAGGGTTTTTTCCAGACCCAGTTTGGCCAGAACTTCATAAGCGGCTTTGCCGTAAGGAGCCAGTTTGGGATCAGCCACACTCAGCTTCTCGAATTTGTCGCTCTTTAGGATTTCCCCCTTGCTGTCAACCAGGTCTTTGTCGCTGGACCACAGAGCCAGGGCTCCCTGAGCATAGGTGAAACGGCTGCCGGGTTTGATGAGCTTTTCGTCTTCCAGCTTCTGGGGGGTTGCCGAATCGGCAGCCAGAAGAACGGCAAAGGGGGCTTCCTGCTGAATTTGGGTATAGAAACTGCCGGTGGAGCCAAAAGACAAGACAGCCTTGTGACCGGTTTTTTTCTCAAAAGCCGCTGCGATATCCTGAGCGGGCTTGGTGAAGTTGGACGCCACAGCTACCTGAAATTCTTCGGCGTAGGCGAAGGGGCTTACGGCCAGACTTACGGCCAGACAAAAGACCATTAAAAGGCCCAGAGCGATTTTTTTCATCCGAATCTTCGGCGCAGAAACCCCGGACGAAAAGCCGGGGAGGAAACGCCGCCTCCTTAAGTTTTGGTTTAAAGTAAACACGAAGTATCCGTGATACGAATCCTTTAACAGATACATTTAACTGGTTAAATGACGAGCCCTGCCGGACCGCTCCGATCAGGCATGTCTTGCATCAGCCTGACCCGTCTCAAACCTGCCCTGACCGGCCTTAAGCCGCTGACTTCAAGCGGCCGGAGCTTTTAAGGCGTCCGGCGCGGGTAAATCCAGCGGAAAACGCAGCGGACTGGTTTCCGCTGGCTCTGGTCACAGTCCAGGGCTCCTGCCGGCGCCCTGTTTTAGCCGGGAGTGACAGGCTCTATTTTTAGGTCCGGCTCTCCCAACAAAAAAGAACGAAACAGAACATAAAAATCGGTTCAAACTTTATTGTGTCAGTATAAACATTTTAAATTCGGCTTGTCAACACTAAAGAACCGGGTTAAGTCAAAAAACAGCCTTTGGCTGAATAAAAGCGGCCAAACATGGCGGTCCGCCGAAACGATCAGCAACCTAACGGACAATTATCTGATCTTAAGTGTATTTTTTTAGCTTTTAGGCCGAAGAAGGGCTGACGGAATGGGATTGTTTTTTTAGCTTGCCTTTTATTTTTGTCTTTTCTTGGCCTCATTTATGGTACAATGGTTTTGCCCGAAAAAGTGTAAAATGACTCTGTGGGTGTAATGAACCTGCTGCAGGGATCGGGGGATTCAGCCCCTCAGTCAGTCCCGGCAAGTAAAAGCTCAGAAGACAGGGTTAGAAAAGACAGAATAAGATTCCTGTTTTAATTCAGGTCTTATGGCTTTTCGTCAGCTTCGGCGGGCTATATTCGGAAGACAGACGGCCGGGGGCCGAAATGTTTACAGTCCCGGAAAAAACGTGATGTCAGCGGACTTTTGGTTCCGGCGTTTTTTCCGTTCAGAAGGAAATTTTAAATGGATGAGAATTTGACCCTAACTGCTCAGGATGTGGCCGATATCCTGCGCATTGCCAAAAACACTGTCTATGAACTGGTCAAGCGGGGTGAGCTTAACCACTACAAAGTCGGCCGTAAAATGCGTTTTACCCGGCCCGATGTGGATTCTTACATCGCCACTTCCCGTTCAGCCAGCCGGCAGGCGGAAGTGACTTCCGGTTCCGGTTCGGCCCGTTCCGAAGTGGCCCACCAGGAGAGCGGGTTTATTATCTGCGGCAAGGATTCCATGCTGGATGTCCTTACCGGCTATCTGGGCCGGCGCTCCGATGTCGACCGGCCGCCTTTACGGGCTTACGTGGGCAGTTACGCCGGTCTGACCTCACTGTACTACGGCGAGGTTCAGGCGGCCACAACCCACCTCTGGGACGGGGACAGCAACCGTTACAATGTGCCGTTTGTCCGGCGTCTTCTGCCAGGAGTTCCGGCGGTCGTTATTCATCTGACGAAAAGAACTCAGGGCCTGTACGTGGCCACCGGCAATCCCCGCAATATCCAGACCTGGGCCGATTTGCGCCACGGCACCGTGACGCTGATTAACCGGGAAAAAGGGGCCGGCTCCAGGGTTTTACTGGACGAACAGCTGCGCTTAATGAAGATAAACGGCCGAAGCATTCCCGGCTACGAACGGGAAGCTCTGTCTCACATCTCAGCGGCCGGGGTGGTGGGGCGAGGTGAGGCCGATGTGGGCGTGGGGGACATGAAAGCGGCTTCCATGGTCGAAGGGGTGGAGTTTGTGCCTCTTCAGACAGAGCAGTTTGACATGGTGGTCAGGAAGGAAGATTTTGAGACCCCGGTTGTTCAGGCCATTTTAAGCGTCTTGCGGTCCCGCGACTTCCGGGAGCAGTTTCAGCACATGAAAGGCTACGACATAACCGATATGGGAAAAGTGCTGGCCGAGACCTGAGGCCTCGGCCCGAAAGCCGCAGATTCAAGGGGTGTTCGACTCTTCCAGGAAAGTTTCCTCAGGCGGAATCAGGCCGGCCGGAGAGGCCGGCCTGTCCCCGGCGTCCAGAAGGTCGTTCCGGAGAAAATCTTCTTCGGCATTGGTTTCAGTCTGGGTTTCGGAAAAGCCGGTGCCTATGGTGCCGGCTTTATAGCAGACCCCGAAAGCTCCGCCCGGGGCCAGCTGGGCCTCCGGCGGAACCTGAAAATCCACAATCGGCTTGTCTTTTAAAACTTCCTGATTATAGTAAAGAAAAATAGGACCGGCGGCCCGTCCGCCGACTTCGCCTACGGCCCTGGGTTTAAGTTCGTCGGTGCCCAGCCAGACGGCGGTGACCAGTTCGGGCGTAAAGCCGACAAACCAGGCGTCGGAGGCGTCGTTCGTGGTCCCGGTTTTGCCGCCGACCGGCCGGTTTAGAGGTTTAACCGACGTTCCGGTGCCCTGGGCCACCACCCCTCTGAGCATCCAGGTTATCTCGCAGGCTGTCCCTGGACTGATGGCTTCGTGAAAGGCAGGCTCAAAATTGGCTATGACATTGCCGTGGCGGTCTTCAATCCGGTTTATGTACCTGGGTTCAACCCGGCTGCCCTGGTTAGGGAAAGCCGAGTAGGCAGTGATTAATTCCGGCATAGTTATCCCGTGGGCGCCTAAAGCCACCGGGGGCGAGTGGGGCAGCCTGGTCGTAATGCCTAAATCAAGAGCGGTTTTGTCCAGAGCCTCAAAGCCGATTCTTTCCAAAATTTTAATGGAAATAAGGTTCCTTGAGGCCACAAGAGCGCTGTACAGGGTCATGGGTCCCAAAAACTTGCGGTCGGAATTGACCGGCTTCCACCTCCGGCCGCTGTCGGCATCGTCAATGACGACGGGGCCGTCAATCAGAACCGAGCCGGGAGTAAAGCCGTTATCCATGGCCGCCGTATAGACAATGGGCTTAAAAGACGAGCCGGGCTGTCTCTGGCTCTGGGTGGCCCGGTTAAACTGGCTTTCCCGAAAATCCCGGCCGCCGACCATGGCCACCACAGCTCCGGTCTTCAAATCCATGCTCAGCAGGGCCGCCTGCACATCAGTCCGGCTCTCTAAAATAAAAGACCGCGGCCGGACTGTGTCCTGAGTCAGGGAAGCTAAAGTTTGAGCCTGGGACATTTTGGCTCCGGGATCTAATCTGACCCAGATAACGTCGCCTTTTTGGAGTTTCGAGGAGGCCGCTTTAGGACGGATCCATTCCAGGTTTTTACTGGTGATGTGACCGGGCAGGGAGCCGACCCGGATACTGAGGCCGTCCGGGGTGACTTCCCCGACGACGGCCTGATAAAGCCGGTCATAGCTGAGACCCTCTTCCGGCAGTTTCTCGTTTTCCTGGGTCAAAAACCGGGCAATGTCCCGGTCGGCTAAATGGGCCGCCGGACCTTTAAAGCCTCTTCGGCGGGCATACTCCCAAAGGCCTCTGGCCACCGCTGCGTCGGCCGCTTTCTGGGCCCGGGTATCGACAGTGGTAAAGACCCGCCAGCCGTCGTTATAAAGACTTTCCTCCCCGAACCGGGCGGCCAGGATCCTTCTGACCTGCTCGGTAAAATAGGGAGCCACTGTGGTGTTGGGGTTAGGCCGCTCGCCCACTATATTTATTATCTCCTCCATAGCCTCCCGGGCTTCCTGGGGGGAGATGAAATTGACTGTCAGCATGCGTCGGATGCTGTGGACTTGTCTGTCCCGGGCTTCGGCGGGCTGGTGGAGGGGGTTTTTGCCTTCCGGAGACTGGGTGATTCCGGCCAGCATAGCCGCTTCGGCCACAGTTAGCTGCTCAACGTTCTTGTCAAAATACGTCTCGGCCGCCGCTTCCACACCGTAAGCCCCCTGGCCTAAGTAAATCTGGTTAAGATAGAGATATAAAATCTCGTCTTTGGACAGTGCGGCCTCCAGCCGGAAAGCTAAAATTATTTCTTTGAGCTTGCGGATAATCTTTCTTTCCTTGGTCAGGAAAAATGATCTGACCACCTGCTGGGTAATGGTCGAGGCTCCCTGGAGCTGATCGGTCTTCAAGTTATTGTAGAAGGCCCGGACCATGGCCAGAACATTGATGCCGCCGTGGCTGTAGAATTTGGCGTCTTCCACGGCAATGAAAGCCTGGCGGACTTTCAGGGGAATATCTTTTAACGGCCTGACCAGGCGTTTTTCGTGGCTGTATTCGCCGATGACCTGGCCGTCGGCGCTGTAGAAAAATGTCACCGTCTTTGGCTGGTAATTTTTAAGCCCCTCCACCGAAGGCAGATCCTGAGACAGATAGGCATAACCAAGAAAAAGAGCCGTCAGTCCGGCTATGGTCAGGCCCAGACCGGTCCAAAAAATACAGATCAGTAATTTTTTAAATAAGCCCGGCCTCCGGCCGGCCGGTTGGGGCAGGCCCGGCTTGCCGGCCTTCCTGACCGGTTCGTCCTTTCTGGGCCCCTGTTTCGGTCTCGTTCTGGCCAGGCGCTGTTTTTTTGAGGGGCTGTTTAAAGCCTGCTCGGGTTTGAGCAGAATAATGGGCTCGGACTCGGGCTCAAAAAGGCTGGGCCCGAAATTATCATCCGGCTCAAAGTCAGCCAGCCGGTCCAGGTCGGCCGCCGGGCCGCTTGGCGTCTTTTCGGCTTCAGCGGTCTCAGGATTATCGTCCAAATCGCGGTCCAGTTCCGTCTCCAGAGCGGACAGCTCGGCTTCCGACAGGCGGACATGGGACAGATCCCCAAAATCATTTAAGTTTTGGGAACTGCTGACGGGAATATTTGGAGTCTGGTCTTTGGTCAAACTTTGCTCGCTTTGGCCGGAAAATTAAGGCGGCCTGATATGTCCGGTATTTGTACCAAATTAGTATGGCCCGGCCAAGGAAATATGATGGATTTTCCATGGATTTATTGAAAAACTTACTTATGCGCCCAGTTGGGGCCCCAGTCCGCCTCCACTTTCAGCTGAACTGACAGCGGTTTGGCTTCCCTCACCCCGGGGGCGGAACCGGCCAGAGCCATTGTTTCGCTCAGGAGGCGGGCTACAGCCTCACTTTCTTCTTCGGGCGCCTCTACCACCAGTTCGTCGTGGATCTGGAGGATAATCCGGGCGGCCAGCTTTTCCTCTTTTATCCGGCGGTCAGCCAGATTCATGGCGATTTTCATAATATCAGCCGCCGTGCCCTGGATAACCGTATTGACGGCCATCCTTTCCGCTTCCCGCTGGGCCCGGTAGCCGCCGCTTTTTAAAGCCCCTAAAAACCGGCGCCGACCGAACCAGGTTTTGACAAAGCCAACGCGTTTGGCCTCGGTTATGGTGGTGTCCAAATACCTTTTGACTCCCGGAAATTTTTGAAAATAGCGGTCAATAAAATTTTTGGCCGTAGTCTGGGCCCAACCTAACTGTTTGCTTAGACCGAAAGGGCTCTGACCGTAGATGATGCCGAAATTGATGGTTTTAGCCTCCCGCCTTTGTTCCCGGCTGACTTCCGAAGGTTTCAGGCCGAATAGTTCGGCGGCTGTCTGGGTATGGATGTCTTCGTCCGAGGCGAAAGCGTTAATCAGTCTTTCATCCTTGGAATAATTGGCCATGACCCGGAGTTCAATCTGGGAGTAATCGGCCCGGACGAGAACTTTTCCGGTTTCGGCAATAAAAGCTGATCTTATTATCTGGCCTTCTTTGGAGCGGGCCGGAATATTCTGCAGGTTGGGAGCCGAGGACGATAACCGTCCGGTGGCGGTCAGGGCCTGATGAAAAGTAGTGTGAATGCGTCCGTCGGCGGGATTTACGGTCAGGGGCAGCTTATCGGCGTAGGTGTTTTTCAGTTTGGAAAATTCCCGCCAGGCTATGATTTCGGCGGCTATGGGAAAGGTGACGGCCAGTTCGCTTAAAACTTCGCTGTCCGTGGAGAAGCCGGTCTTCTGGGCGGTCTTTTTGCCTTCCGGCAGGCCTAATTCCCTGAACAGGACCTCTTCCATCTGTTTGGGCGAGCCTAAGTTAAAAGGATGCCCGGCCATTTGGAAGATTCTTTCTTCCCTTTTGGCTATCTCTTCTCCAAGCTCTCCGGCCAGATCCTTTAAGACAGCTTTGTCAATTAAAATGCCGTCCAGTTCCATCCGGGTCAAAAGGTCGGCCAGAGGCAGCTCCACTTGCCGGTACAGGGCCGCCAGTTCCGGCAGAGCGCTTAGATCCGCGTCGAACTTTCCGGAAAGCCTTAAGGCCAGATCGGCTTTTTCGGCCGCATAACAGGCCGCCAGATGGGCCGGAACATCCTGAAGCGTTTGCTTTTTGGGGTTTTGGACCAGGGAAGAGAAATTGACCGTCTCGTGGTCCAGGTTCTCAAAAGCCAGGCGGTTAAGCTCACTTTGGGTATCCGGATTTAAAAGGTAAGCCGCCAAAACGGGATCCCCGGACGGAGGCGGCAGAGGCAGCCCCAGTTTAGCTAAAACCAAAAAGTGCTGCTTGGCCCGGTGACTGACGAGCTTTTTGCCGGGCTCGGTCAGAATTGGCCGAAGTTTATCCAGACAACCCGGCAGGTTTAAATTCTGGGAGTCAATGGTCCGGTGGTCAAAAGGCAGATAAAAAGCCTCGTTGGGTCCGGCGGCCAGACTGAGTCCGATTAAAGCGGGCTCGAATTTGCCGTCACCGGCCGGGGCAGTTTCCGTCTGCAGGGCAATGGTGTCTCCGGAGCTTAATCTTTCGAGCAGGCCGCCGAAATTATCATTACTGACCAGGACATATCTGCTTAAATCAACTGAGGAGACGGCTTTGGCCGCCGGCTTGGGGTCCGGTAATCCTGACAGAAGGCTTTGGTCCGGGCCAAAATACTTATCGGCTTCCTGAGCCAGACGCCGGAGCTCAAATCCTTTGAAGATGGACGACAAAGTCTCCCGGTCAGGCGGCTTGGGAGCCAAAGAATTTAAATCGATTTCCGGTATCTCTTCCAGGCCCAGTTTGGCCAGCTCCAATGACAGGAGAGCCTGATCCTTAAAGCCGGCCAGTTTTTTCTGAAAAGTCAGCTTGACCGTTGGCAGGTTATCGTAGAGATTTTCAATGGTGCCGTACTCTTTGATAAGTTTTTCCGCCGTAACTCTGCCGATGCCCGGCACCCCGGGAATATTGTCGCTGGAATCGCCCATCAGACCCTGCATTTCCAAAAATCCGGCCGGTTCCAGCTGAAACTGAGCCCGGAACTCTTCCAAAGTTAAAGCCGAGCTTTTTTCCCTGCCCGGGTCATACATGGAAACCCGGTCCGACAGCAGCTGGTAGAAGTCTTTGTCCCCGGAGACAATGACCACTTCCCGGCCTGCGGCCAAAAGGCGCCGGCAGAGGGCGGCGATAATGTCATCGGCTTCCTGCCCCGGCACTTCCAGACTGAAAAGTCCCAAGGCCGAAATAATGTCCCGGATGGTTTTCTGCTGGTAGATAAGGCTTTCTTCCATGGGCCCCCGGTTGGCTTTGTACTGTTCGTAAAGCTTATGGCGGCGGTTTTTGCCGGGACTGTCGTAAATGACGGCCAGGGAGTCCGGCTTTTTCTCCTTTAAAAGCTTGAATACTGTGGAGGTGAAGCCGTAGATGGCTCCGGTGGGCTGACCTTTGGAGGTCATGTTGCGAATGGCGTGAAAAGCCCGGTGAATAAAGGCGCTGGCATCCATAAGATAGCTGGGTCCTAGGCTCATTTTTACCTCTTTCCCTAAAAATATAAAGAACCCAGGATCATTTCCCGGGGTGGGGGATTTAGTCTGGGCCAGTGTCCGTCCCAGTCGGGGTCCAGATTATAGACTCTCCTTTCCAGGGGCAGGTGGCAGTTAAAAATGCCGAAAGGAGCTGGTGGAGCCCAAAACAATGAGCTTAAATCCATGGCCGAAGGCGTTCTCAGCCGGCCGTTTTTACGGTTGACCGAGCCGGTTTTTTTCAAAAGTTCAGCCATGATATTCCTGTCAACCAGATGGGAGGCCACTTGCCGGTCAGCGGCCAGTTCATCGAAGCGGCCCAGTATGACCTGAACCGGATGAGCCAAAGATGTGCCCAGAGCGCCCAAAAGCAAAACAGGGCCGCTTAAAAATCTGGGGCAGTAGGTTGCGGCCGGGTTCCGCCAGAGATACAGCCCAAAAAGCCTGAGGGAAAAAAAACCCCAGAACAGCAGAGCCGCTTTAGTTTCCCGTCTGGGCCGGCCGGTTTTAAGACGGATTAACTGGGCCAGAATTAGGATTTCAAGCTCCGCCAGCGTCAGGTAGGCCACCGTGCCCCAGGTGATGACTATAGCCGGCTGGCTTCTTATCTCCGTAACAAAAGTATTGATGCCTGGTTCATCCGGCTGAAAATAGAGCTTCGGTGTCTTTAAGCCCACTAAATCGGCCAGCTCCCTGTTTTTTTCCCGGATATAGTCGCCTTTAATCCGGTCCATTTCCTGGGGCGAAGCGGGGAAATCAACTCCGCCCAAATCCTGAACCAAAGACTCCTCTCCGGCGTCGGATGCGGACATAAGCTCGCGGACCGAGCGGAACAGGCAGTAAAAAGCAAAGACTCCGGCGGCGACTGCCGGTTCAAGATCCCATCTTACAAAAGGCTGCTGAAAATGGTTGATTAAGCCTCGGACCGTAAGATCGCCGTAGAGCCAGATCGTCAGATCCAGAAGGGACTGGAAGCATTTAAAGGCTATGACGAAAAACAGAAAATAGACCGCTGAAGTCAGAAAAAAGGCAGTCCAGGGATAAGCCCGGCCCTGGAGAGACTTAAAAGACAGCCGGCAGGCTGGAAGGCCCCCGCGGTAAGAATCACCGAATTTCCGGCGGCTTTCGGACGGCTGACTCATAGCTGGGCCTTAAAATTTAAAGGGGCCGGCCGGATTTTTAATGCCTGACCTGCGGCCTTTTCAATAATATTTGTCATTAGTAAAAACTGCGCAGTTTCTTATGTTTTTTCATCAGAGCAGGGCTGAAATTTAAGCTTTCTATTGTTCGACAGTGCCGTTCTCAAAAAAACTGACGTTTTGGCGGCTGTTGTCTAAAACAGGGTAAGGCCAAAAAGTTTGAAATTACAATGCCTGTTTTACTGCCGTTTAAGTTAAAAATACATATCGTATAGTGCGGCGTTCAAGAGGCAAAAAGCAAAAAAATTCCTAGAAAACCGGAAAGACGGCAGAAAACGCATAATATTTAAAAAATAAAGGGAACCGGAAAAATTATATATTTATCCCCTCCTTGCGAGTCAGAGGCGGCTGAGATCTCAAGTCTGAAATGGTAACCTGCTGGCAGACCGTCTTAAATCTTCGTCATCTCAGTTCCCGGTACTCAGAATTCAATTGAAAGTACCGTTTTTTTGAGCCACAGGGAGAGTGCATGGCCTTACACTGCCGGCTTGAGTTTTTCATAAGGCCTTCGGTCGCAAAACCGGCTCTGACGTCTTTTAGGTCGTATACGGCCACGGAAATGCCGGCGATCTCTTCGGCCCTGCCCCTGATCGGTCGGTCCGGCGCAGTCATCTTTCATTATCTGCGTTAAGGCTTCTTTTGAAGCTTTGGCCGGCTCTTTTTTCAGGCCGGATTCGGTGCGGCCTTCTTTTTTTCCGGATTTGACATCAATTATCAGATACCTCTCTCCGGGGCGTTCGGCGATGATGTCTGAGCGTCCGATGGCCCCGGCCGGTTCAGCTAACGCTTTAAGCCCTCCTGAAACCGTGCAGCCCTGCAGGATGACGTGATAAAACGACTCATCAGGCGTATGCTGCCAGAAGGAATCAGCGGACAGCGCATTAGTGAGCCATTCGGCGGCTGCTGCGGAATCGCGGCTGTCCGCGGCGGCCAAAAAATATGAAGTCCTGCCGGCAGAAGTTTCCCTGAAACGCTGCCGTATTCAGTTTTGGCGGCTTCCACGTCCATGGATTCAGCCGCTTCCAGGAGATCCTAAATGATGTGGTTTTCTAGCTGTTCAGGGCTGCCGGTCACGGCGTAGTTCATGAACAGACGAATGACCGGATGGGGCCTGAAGTCATAACCAGTTTCCCGGCCGATCCAGGGATTTTCAAAAAGATGCCGGCGGCCTGAAAACAATTCGTTAAGAGTGTCCAGCAGCAGTGTTTTCCCGAAGCGTCCGGGCCCGGAGAGGAACAAGCATCTGCGTCCGCGATTTTTGACCATGCTGTGAATGTAAGGCGTCTTGTCAGCGTAAAGCCGGCCGCCGGAAATTACTGCCTGTAATCTTTGGCGGGTTCCGGGAAGTCTTTTGAGCTTTTTTCCGCGCACTGATGTTTTTTTCATATCACCTCCGGTTTAAGACCCCCGGCGGCCGTATATTTTGGCCAGTTCTTCAGAGCAGTCACGGTCAGGAAATGGGAAATGCTGTTTTTTCCAGAGCATCGGACAGGATTTTAAAAATCTCCGTTGCCCGGGTTATCCGGGCCAGGTCTCTGGTTTAGCCTATCCGCTCCAAGAGGAGCAGACGGGCTTTGAGAGCTGAAAGCCTGGCCGACAGCCAAGAGACTGGCCTGTAAGTCCCTGATGATTTCTGGGGTTGGCTGCCGGCTTCAATAAATTACAGCCCACTGATCCAAAAATGGACCGGTCCGCAGCCGGCCTCCCGAACCAATCCGTCCGGATAGGATTCTCCATAACAGATGAACGGATCAGGGACAGACCTGAGATAGTCCTACTCTCACGGTCTGTCAGGAATTATTTTTAGGCATGATTGACCGGGGCCGCCGAAAGACATAAGTTCCGGCCGGCTTCAGTCAGAGACAAATATACCACACTTTGATTGGTTTTTGGACGGATTGCGGTCTCAGCGCTCTTTTAATTTTGTAAGTAAATGATGCGGAGTCATTAGGTTCACCGCCCCTGCGGCCGTAGACATCTGATTTAGGCCCGCTTCACGGGTGCCGGTTGGTTCAGGGCCTTTTACGGCGGCGGCGGTAAAACCCACCCGATGACCTTCATTTATGATGACTTCAGTCAAGGCCGGCTTTCCTGTCTTTTCGTTCAGCTGGGGCCGTTTTTCCGGCATAGGCCTGAAAATTTGGAGGCCAGGGCTAACTTAAGTCTTGCAAGGGCGGCTTAAGTCTGACAGGATCTGATTCTGTTCCGTACAGCTGACGGGAAGCTGCGGAACCGGCCAGGCCGAATTTATGGCTGCCGGGGTCTGACACATAACCGGCAGTATAATCGTTTATGCGGGCCGATAGTTCAGATTTTCCGAGTAAGGCCAAGGCTGCTATGACTATTGCGGCTGTTCCGAAGTGTAAATCCACCTATAAAAATGAGAGAGACAAACCGGTCAAGTTAATGGATTGAAAACGGCAACTGAATCGTAGATTTACGGATTAGGTCAAATTCAGGTTATTGCAGAGGTCGTCAGTTTCTTCCCTTTCGGCCCCAGTATATCTTAAAGGCAGCGCAGCTTCGGGAATGATTCAGCATCTTTTGGATCATGCCCGCGTTACGGCCGGATTTTTGGTACATGTGGCGCCCGAAAGTCTTTCTCAGCGAATGGGTGCCCAAATCAGGCAGTCCGGACGTCTTGCCGGCTTCGTCGGTGACTTGCCGGGCTCTTTGCCGGGTTATGGGCTTCAGGGACCTTTATTTGACGCAGCGGCGGCGGATTCGGCAGCATCGGACCTCTTTAGGCGGAACTGACCTTCAGGTACTCTTTCAGGGCTTTATGGACGGCCGGATTAATATGGGCACGGTGTGCGGCAGTTCTAATTTTGGCCGGTGAGCTCTTGCTGAGAAACCATATTATGTTATGGCTAAGATCGATGGCACTTAAATTTTTCCTAAAATATTCTTAATACAGCAATAATTTATAATAATCATCATTATTAGTTGATATTAAAAATTTTATAAATTAAAAATAGCTATATTTATTGTATTAAGATATATTAGATTTATATAGTTGCTAATATTATTAATTATTGAAATTTAAGTTATATAAATTATTTTACTATCAATATTACACTAATAAACTCAATAATTTAGTTTTTAATTATTTTTATTGACTTAAGATAATCATTTTATAATAATAAATTACATGAAAATTATACAGCACCTGATTAGGTATTCTTAGAGATGCCATAAAGACACTGTCCCTGACCCAGCAAGGAAAGGGAAAAATAGTCATTTCATTGCTCATTAATTGATATTATTTTGTCAGCTTATGCTGTTTTTCACTTTTGAAATCCCTCCTGGCTAGTCATAAACAGAAAAAGGCTTCAGAATATGGCGCTTCAAATCTACAATCACTGTCTGGCTGTGCATAATCACTGGCAGACAATCATATAGCCGGTTTTCCGAAGGTCTGTGATGTTTTTTGTTTTTGGAGGGTGAAGGTGAAATTTACTGCTTTTACATGCTGTAAAACAAGTTAAAGAACAATTAATGCTGCTAATAAGTTCCCTGGCGGATATTTGCCGTCTGACGTTTTATTTGCTGTCAGCAAAAATACTGAAAATCATTGCGGTTCCTGAGGAAAACCGGCTGAAAAACGAAAAGCGGCTTTAAATGCCTGACATTTTTTTAGGGTCAGGGGAGGGGAGTTTTTTTGTTTTTGGTTCGGCTAGGAAGTCCACTGGATTTTTTTCAAAATCATGCCAATGGCCGTTCCAGTTGGGATCCAAGGCCCAGATGCGATCTTCCAGTGGAGGATGGGTGCGAAAAATGCTTTTGTCGGGCGTGGCCAGAAAAAAATGGCGGCAGTCTAAGGCGTTCTTGGCCATGATTCGGCTGCCTTGGTCCAGGCCGCCTACTTTTTTCAGCACTCCGGCTAAATCCAGGGGGTTCCGGGTGAACTGGACCGAGGAGGCGTCGGCTAAATATTCCCGCCGGCGGTTGAAGGCCGATTGGATAATCTTGCCGACTATTTTTCCCAGAAAACCGATTATGATGAGGAAAACGCCCATAGGAACGGAACACAGGGACCGGTAAGAACCTTTGAACAGGATTTTCTGGCCAAAAGTGGTCAGGGAAAAAAAACCGTGCAGCCAGCCGGCCATCAAAGTATTGTGGCGCATGTCGCCGTTTAAAATGTGGCTGAACTCATGGCCGATTATGCCGCTTAATTCCTGGCGGGTTAAATACTTAAGAGCCCCCCGGGTCACTAAAACGGCCGCTTCTTCGCTGTTGAGGCCCGTGGCCATGGCGTTGATGCTGGTTTCTCTGGGTAAAATGTAGATATCCGGTTCTGGCATCCTTGAGGCAATGGCCATTTCGCTGACCACGTTTTTTAACACCGTCTCCTGTTTCCGGCCGGCCGGGGAGTTGATGACCGATTCCGTTTCCCCCAGCGGAATGCCGCCTAAAGCCGTGGCCACGTAAGTGCTGCCGTTTTCTTTAATGGAATGCAAGCGGGCCAGAGAACAGAAGAAAGTGTAGCCGGCAAAAATGACAGTAGCCAGCATGGGGGGAGTGATATACAGAGACTGGGTAATAAATATCCGGTGGTCCAGGTTTTTTTGTTTATACAAAAAATGCACAAAAATGAAATCCAGGCCAAAGTTGATGACCACAAACCATATAAGGGCGGCGGCCACAAAGACCAGAACAAAAAGGACGCTCCACAGGCGGCTGGATCTTTGCCACTGGAAAAAATCTGTAGAGCCGAACTCTTCCATTTCAGCGCCTCCTCCGGTGGATCAAAAACTGTCCGGTCAGGGTTTTTTATTGGCCAGATCGATTCTTAAAGTACCGCCGTCGGCTTTATTTTCCAGATACCAGAAGTCGGCGGCCTGGAAACCGAATAGGCCGGCAAAAAGCACGGCCGGAAAAACTTCCCGGGCCTGATTGAATTCCATCACCGCATCGTTAAAGGCCTGGCGGGCAAAGCCGACCCGGTTTTCGGTGCTGCGGAGCTCTTCCATTAAATCGGCGACAGTCTGATTGGCTTTAAGGTCGGGGTAATTTTCCATGACCACCATTAACCGGCCCATAACCCCGTTTAAAGCGTTATCCGACTCAGCCAGCTTTTTCATGGCCGCCAGCTGGGTTGGGTCGCCGGCCGAACTGATTCGGGCCCCGGAGGCTGTATTGCGGGCCTGAATAACGGCCTCCAAAGTTGAACTTTCATGGGCCAGGTAAGCCCGGGAGCTTTCCACCAGATTGGGAATGAGATCATAGCGTCTTTTCAGCTGGACATCTATCTGGGAGTAGGCATTGGTGTAGCGGTTCTTTAAGACCACGAGCCGGTTATAGATGAACATCAGTCCCAGAAAGATGGCCCCTAAAATGACGAGCAAGACAATAATGAAGATAATGAAACTGCCCATTTTAATACCTCAAGGTTCCTGATTTAAAAAGTCAGATTAACCGGGACGCCCAAAATGCCTGTCTGAAAATGAAGTCCAGTCTGCGCCAGAGCTGCCCTTAGGCAGCTCAACTTCAGTGCTTAGTAAAACAATGGAAACTGATTTCAAAAAAGAAAAGCTGGAATTAAGCAGAATGACATTTAATATACCACGGACGGCTTAAATTCGCAACCGCCTTGTTTTTATTTTATTCTATTGTTTCCGTAAAAATATAAATCCCTAAGGCAGGTAGACGTAGGCCCCGGCCGGGACTGTATCGGTCAGCAGGTGGGGGTTCATTTCCCGGAATGTCAGGTAGTCTACCTTGAGACCGGCGGCTAAATCCTTAAGGCTCCTGGCCTGGTCCTGTTTCTGTCTCTTCCGGGCCAGAACCGGCCAGGTGCGGGTCAGGCTGTAGCCGTACGCCTCCGGCCGGTCAAAGATGATCTTGCCGGCTAAGACCTGGTAGACGGATTTTTCCAAAGTATCCGGCAAATAAAGGCGGAAAAAGTTTTTCTGGCCGCCGGCTGCCGTGACCGCCGCCAGAGTGGCGCCCTCGTCTAAAAAAGCGGCCGCCGCCAGAACCGGGGAGCCGTAATCGGCTGTCAGCTTTTTGAGTTTGCTGGCTGCGGCCGCGGAAGAGGCCACAGGATCAAATCGCTCGTCTAGGTCCGAGGTGACGGTCAAACCTAAAGCCCTGGCCTCGTTGGCCGAAAAGCGCCACAGCCCGGCCCGGCCCTGGGACTGATATTTGGCCGAAAGACCGGTCAGGGCCAGAGGAATGCTCCGGAAATCCCGGTGAACTCCGGCTTTAGACAGGGCCGTCTCCACCAGCGGCAGATACCTGGCTGTCCGCCGGATGGTAAGCCAGATACGGGCTTTGGCCTCGGATAAAAGCAAAAGTTCCTGGTCTAAGCTTTCGGCCACCTCTGGCTGGATCTGAGGGACCGGCTCCCCGGCGAATTCGGCATTGGAGGCTCCGAAAGCCGCAGGCCCCCCGAAAGACAGCATTAAACTTGTCAAAAGCGCCCAAAAGAGTTTTTTCCTCATATACTGTTATCCAACCTTGGGTTTTGGGTTATGCCTGATTTAAGGCTGAAAAAGCTTACGGCCTGGATCCGGCCGGAATTGAGCCGGCCTCCGCTCCCCCTGGTTCCCGGGCGGGGCCGGTCATGTTCGGGGGAACATCCGGATTTACGGCTTCATTCAGAGGCGTTTCGGAACCGTCATCGTCACCCGGCCCTGGTTCGGAACTCCCGGGGCTTTCGGCCGGTCTGGGGTCCGGCTTTTCTTCGGCCGGACCAGAAATCTGACGGAAGACTGCCAGTATTGACCGGGCCGGATTTAAAGCAGCATAGTCGGCGGCCGTCTGACCGCCGCTGTCTTTTTTATTGGGATCGGCCCCGGCGGCCAGGAGAGTTCTGATGACCATAGGTTCGCCGGAGATCCTGGCGGCCAGCATCAGAGCTGTGCGGCCATGGCTGTCGGTTTCTTCAATTTCAGCCCCCTGAATAAGAAACATCCTGGTTATCCTGGGATCGGGATTGGCGATGGCCGTCATAAGGGGCGTAATGCCGGCCTTGTTTTTCTGGTTAATATTCAGGCCCAGGCTGAGTAAATTCTTTATGATTTCGGGATTGCTGTTGTTTAAAGCGGCCATAAAAAGAGCCCCGGAACCGTCATTGTCCACAACCCTGGGGTTGGCCCCGGCCGCCAGCAGGGTTCTGAGCATTTCTTCGTTGAAGTTCTGGACTGAGGCTAAAAACGGGGTTTCGCCGTTATTGTTGGCTTTCTCCAGCTGGGCGCCCCTCTTTAAAAGGGCCTCAATAATCTGGGGCCGGCTGCCCAGGCGGGCCACTTTATATAATACCGTCTCTCCGTCCCGGTCGGTCTGATTTATGTCGGCCCCCAGGTCTAAAATTTTCATCATTATCATGGGGTTCGGGTTTCTTAAAGCGGCCTGCATCAAAGGGGTCATCCCCAGATCGTCGGCGGCCGAGAAATCGCCGCCGGCTTTGGCCAGAACATCCAAAACCTGGGGATTGGGATTGGCGGCCGCCGCCGACAGCACCGCCGAACTGCCGGAATAATCCCGGTCATTGGGTCTTTCTTCCGGGGTTATCAGGGACTTTACGATCGCGGGGTTGGGGTTAAAGGCGGCGGCGAAACGCAGGGCGTTTAAGCCGTGACGGTTTTCCGTGACCGAAGGATCGGCCCCCTGCCTGAGCAGAATGTCAATGACGGCCGGATTTGGATTGACGGCGGCGGCGGACATCAGAGCGGTGACCCCCGTTTTATCGGCCGCCCTGGGATCGGCTCCTTCTTTAAGTTTCTGGAGTACGGCCGTAGGTGTTCCGGTGCGGCAGACCAGCAGCCATTCCTGTAATTTTTTATCCTCCGGGCTGTCCGTCCCGGTCTCGGGGTCCGGGGTTTCGGCTGCCGGGGCTTCGGCCGCCGCAGGCGCAGTTTGATTCAGGCTCAGGCTTTCGTCCCGGGCTGAGGCCGGCTGGCCTCTGACTGCCCGCCCTGACCAGAAAAGAGCGGCCAGGAAAAAGCATAAGCCGAACGTTAAAACGGATCTTTTGAAAGGCTTTAAAATCCGGAGCGTAAGCATATCGCAGAACACCTTAAAATTTCAGTTCAGGGTTATAATTAGTTCATGAGGTTATTTTTGGTGACCACCACAATCCCCCGCGGGGTGACCGTAAAACGGCGGCGGTCTTCGGCTGGGTTGTAGCCTATTTCCGTTCGGGCCGGGATCTTGGTGCCGTCGGCAATGATGGCTTTTTTTATTTTACTGTAGCGGCCCACGTCCACGTTTTCCATGACCACCGATTCGTCGACCGCCGCCCCCCGGTGAACGGCCACATTATAGGAAAGAACGCTGTTGCGGACGACCCCGCCGCCTATAACGCTGCCCTGGGAGACCAAAGAGTCCTGGGCCAGACCGTGGAGGGGTTTGCCGTCATCGGCCTGAACGGAAAGAGTCTTGACCGGGGGAAACTGCCTTTGGTACGTTCTCATGGGCCAGCGCACCCCGTAGAGATTAAAGAACGGGGTCAGGCCGCAGAGATCCATGTTGGCGTTCCAGTAAGCGTCCAGATTGCCGACATCCCGCCAGTAACCGCTGTCCGGAGCCGCTTCCACCGGCAGTTCGGCCCGGCTGCCTTCGGAGTCGGTAAAGAATACCACTTCCTCAATGCGGTTTTCCCGGCGGAAGGGATAGGCCATGATTTTGTGGGTCTTTAAGATGTTGGGCAGGATGTCTTTGCCGAAATCAGGGCGCTCGTCCTTTTTAAGCAGATCAATTAAAACGTCGGCTGTAAACAGGTAAATGCCCATGGAGGCCAGGCACAGATCGGGCTGGCCTGGAATGGTGGCCGGATTTTTGGGTTTTTCCTGAAAGCCGCTGACCTGAAAGCCGCCGTCGACTTCCAAAACACCGTATTCCCTGGCTTGGCTTTTGGCCGTTTCGATGACCGCAATGGAGACATCGGCCTTATGATCAGTGTGGTATTTTTTAAAGAGGCCGTAGTTCATTTTATAAACGTGATCGGCTGACAGAACCAGAAGGTGGGAGGGATTTTCCGCCTCAATCATTTCCAGGTTCTGCCGGATTGAATCGGCCGTGCCCTGATACCACTGATTGCCCCGCATCATCTGAGGCGGAACTATGCGTAAAAAGTGGCCCAGAGCGGGACTGAAAAAATTCCAGCCGGTCTCCAGGTGCTGGATCAGGGTCTGGCTTTTGTACTGAGGCAGAACCAGAATCCTGAAGACTTCGGAGTTTATGCAGTTGGAAAGGGAGAGATCGGCTAAAAGGTAGATGCCTCCGAAGGGGATGGCCGGTTTCGAGCGGGACTGGGTCAGGGGCATGAGGCGTTCGCCTTTTCCTCCGGCCATAATCAGGGCCAGAACGTTTTTCATCTTTCCTCCCGTAAGGCCTTTTGGCCTTTTGGCTTTTTAGGCGGGAAATGACAGGCCGCCGGCTTTTAAGCCGGTTTTTTGCCTGAACCGGAACATCCGCCCCTGGCCGTAAAGCATTTTGCAAAAAACAACAGGCCGGAAAAATTCAGGCTGCCTTAAACGATCGTCCGGCCGAAGCCGCTTGAATTATCCGCGCCTTCGGCCTGAGTTATTAATTTTACAGCCCGTGAGGTATTAAAGCAAAAAGGCGCTCGGTTTCCTCGGTCTGGGCCATGTCCTCGTCCGGTCCCAGGCTGTGATCGTAGCCTAAAAGATGAAGAAGGCCGTGAATTAAGTAAAAATAAAATGCCGCCCCTTCTGTCCAGCCCAGATCGCCGGCCTCCCTTTTAATCGTCTCGCCGGAAAGAGCCAAGTCGCCCAGTGATTTCACTTCCCCTGGAAACGTCTGACCTGGCGGAAAGGACAAAACATTGGCGGGACGGTCTTTTTTTAAAAATGTCCGGTTTAGGTCCCTCATCTCCAGGTCGCCCGTCAGAAGGACATTTAAATTTGCTCCCTTGTGTCCCAGGCCGGCCAGAAGCTTATTTAAGCGCCGTTTAACCGACCTGGGTCTAATGGGTAAGGCGTTTTGCCTGTTCTCCAGAAAGATGGCCATAAATAACCTTGCTTTTCGCCGCCTGATCCCCCTGGGCCGCTTTGGTGATCATCGGGTAGGCAATGCGGTGATGGTAGATGCCCACTAAAATGTTGTTGAAAACCCGGACAGTTTCGGTGACGTCTTTTAAAATAAGTTCGCTGGCCTCAAGCTGGCCGTCATCAAAAACCCGGTTAATCAGAGTTTTGACCAGTTCCCGGATCTTGGTCGGGGTGGGATCGGTCAGTGAGCGGGTGGCCGCCTCGCAGATGTCGGCCAGCATCACCAGCCCCGCTTCTTTACCGGCCGGTTTGGGACCGGGGTAGCGGAAATCGCCTTCATTGACGGCCGGACTGTTGGGGCTGCGGTTTTCCCTGGCCTTATGGTAGAAAAAGGACATCAGGGAAGTCCCGTGGTGCTGTTCGATAATGTCTATGACCGCTTTCGGCAGGCTGTTGGCTCTGGCCATCTCGACCCCGTCTTTGACGTGGCCGGTTAAAACCAGAGCCGACATGGTCGGAGTCAGAGTTTCGTGGCGGTTTTCGCCCATCTGGTTTTCAATAAAATAGAGCGGCTTTTTGACTTTGCCGATATCGTGGTAATAAGCTCCGACCCGGGCCAGGTGAGGGTTGGCTCCGATGGCCTCGGCCGCCGCTTCCACCATGCTGCCTACTATGACCGAGTGGTGGTAAGTGCCCGGGGCGGCCAGCATGAGATCTCTTAATATGGGCCGGTTCAGATTGCCCAGTTCCATAAGTTTTAAGTTGGTGGAAAAGCCCAGAGTCATTTCAAAAAACGGCACGAGGCCGCTGGCCACAATGCCGGACAGGAGACCGGACAGGAGGGCTGCGTCTAAATCAAACAGAAACTGCTTCGTAAATAAGCTGCCGGACAAAAGAGTGATGCCGGTAATGGTCAGGCAGTTGACGGCGGCGGCCAGACCGGCGGCCGGAATCAAGCGCCCTCTTTCGCTGATATGCTTAAGGCGCCAGATGGCGATCATGGAACCGTTAATGACATAGACAAAGGCAGTCATGGAATCCATGGGCGCTACGGCCGCCCCCAGCAGTGCCCCGATAAAGGAAATGAACAAAGTCCGCCGCAGGCCCAGGAAAATGGCACCGATAATTGCCACTGTGGCAAAGGGCATGGCCATGAAGAGAGTATGGACCTCAATATTGTCAAAGCTCCTGGCCAGACCCTGCCCCAGACGGCCGGCCGACCAGGTCATAAACAGGTGCATTAAAAGCAGGAACATGACCAGAATAAGCTCCCGGTTGGTGAATAGGAATTTTTTCTCCAGAGCTGAAACTGTCTGGGAGACAGCCAGAAAAACCAGGAATATGAGAAAAAGCCCCAGGGTCTTCCGGAGCCACAGGCGTCCGGCCGCCTGTTCCCTTAAGGCGTTTAGCTTGAGGTTAATCAGAGGGGTGACTTTTTCGCCTTCCCGAATTAAAACCTCCCCCGGAGCTACGTAATACCGGATCTCGTCGACTGAGGTGACGGCCTGAAAACGCTTCAAATCCAATGTTTCCTGGTCTAAAACGAGGTTAGGCAGGATAGAGGCTAAGACGAGGCGCCCCACCAGGCGGCCGTGGCTGGCGCTTGTTTCCAAATCCATGAGCCGGATTCTGGATTCCACCAGATACTGGGCCCTGGTCCTGGTTAATAACGAATTAAAGGGGACCAGATTGATGAAGCCCAGACCGGTTCGGCCCACTTCCACGTTCCGGCCGGTAAACATGGAGTAATCCTGGCTGTCATCCAAAATGCCCTGGGTCAGAAGTTCAAGCGACAGCCAGGCCACTGCCCGCTCCAGACTTTCCCGGAAGCCGCTGGATTCGGTCTGGCTTAAAAGCTCCAGACTGTCGGGGCCCCGGAAAAAGGAAATAAAATCCCGGATATATTCGTCCGGCAGACGGCCCGGGTCAGCTAAATGCTCCCGGCCCTGACGGAAGAGCTGGCGGATCTTGCCGATAGTCATATCGGTCATCCGTTCGTCCAGGGTAAAAAGAGGCACCGCATCCCGGTAGGCTTCAAGTCTGGCCTCCGCCGTGGCCGCCGGATCGGACACATATATTTCCCTGTCCGCCCGGACGGTATGGCCTGCCACCGCTCCGACCCGGTAGTTTTCCGGAGCCGGATTGGTCAGGACAACAGTGACGGTTGACAGGATCAGGACAAATATTATCTGGACTAAACGGCCTGTGGGCTCGTTCAGTATCTTGACTATCGGCCAGGTTTTACCGGCCTGGCGTTTTTTAGCCGGAGTCAGTTTTTCAAAAATTCTAAGCCAGGTCATAAAATCACTTTACATTAAACCGACATCTTCCCCAAACAGCTAAATTAAGCGTTTTTTGCGGCTCTCCTTCTCCGGCTGACGAAGTTTGTCGTAAGCCAGAAGAATGTCCCTCACCAGGGGGTGCCGGACCACATCGCTTTCGGTCAGATAACAGAAGGCCACTCCTTTGATTCCGGGCAGGATTTCCATGGCCTCGGTTAAACCTCTTTTTTGATTATCCGGCAGATCGCTCTGCTCAGGATCGCCGGTGACTACCGCTTTGGAGCCCGGCCCCAAGCGGGTTAGAAACATCTTCAGCTGGGCCGGTGTCGTATTCTGGGCCTCGTCTAAAATTATAAAAGCGCCGGACAGGGTCCGGCCGCGCATAAAAGCCAGAGGCGCCACTTCAATGAGCCTTTTTTCCCACAGGCGGCTAAATTTATCGGCCGGCATCAAGGCCATCAAAGAATCGTACAAAGGCCTTAAATAGGGATCGATTTTTTCGGCCAGATCGCCGGGTAAAAAGCCCAGATGCTCGCCGGCTTCAACGGCGGGTCTGGTCAGGATTAAGCGGCTGACCAGGCCTTTATTTAAGGCCTCCACCGCCATGGCCACCGCCAGATATGTTTTGCCTGTCCCGGCCGGACCTAAGCCAAAGACTAAGTCGTTTAAGCTTATGGACAAAAGATAGTCTTTCTGCCCTAAGGTCCGGGGCACGACCAGCTGGCCGGGGCCTAGCTGAGGCCGGTAGCTTTGGAAAAATTCCTCCAGATCAACAGTCGGATCCTGCTTTAATAATGTGGCCAGGCATTCCACTTCCCACGGGCTGGGCACGGTTCCGGCTATTGGCAAACGGTCCAAAGCGGCCAGAGCCTTTTGGCCCAGGAGCCTTTTGTCCGGCTCTGTATCGGTGAATATCAGCTCATCGCCTCTCTGTCCGGCCGAAAACCCCAGTCTTTCCGACAGGATTTTGAGGTTTTGGGAGGCCGGACCCAGTTTGGCCCGGCGGGATGCGCTGGCGTGCTGCCGGTCGGCTGAAACTTTGGGCACTAGACCACCGCAGTGCCGATGGTGGCGTAAATGAGCAAGCTGGCCACGTCATTGGCTGAAGTGACCACCGGACCGGAGGCTAAGGCCGGATCAATATTGACAGCCTTGAAAAACAAAGGGGTTATGGCTCCCAAAAAAGCGGACACTAAGATGGCCGCTGCAATGGAAAGGCCCACCGCCAGACCCAGACGGGGATCCCGGTGAAGGCCGCCGGCCAAAAACGTTATGGCCAGACCGAAGACTAAAGCCATAACCAGGGATACTTTCTGCTCTTTACCCAGACTTCGGACTGTCTGGCCCGAACCAATCCGGCCTGTGGCCAGACCGCGGACTGTAATGGTGGCCGACTGGGAACCGACGGCTCCGGACAGACTCATGACCATGGGCACAAAAGCCACTAAAGCCATGGTCCGGTGCAGGGAGGTTTCGAAATAGCCCAGAATGAAACTGGTAATCAGTCCGCCTCCTAAGTTGAATAAGAGCCACGGCAGTCTCAGGCCGGCCCGGCGGATAGCCCCGGATGTAGAGACCTCTTCTTCCGAGGAACCGGCTAGACGGTAAAATTCCTTATCAGTCTCTTCGTGGAAAACGTCAATTATGTCGTCAACCGTAATCCGGCCCAGCAGCCTGTTCTGGCTGTCCACGACCGGGGCGCTTCGGACATCGTATTTCTGGAATTTCTGGGCCACGGATTTTTGATCTTCCTCCACCCGGACGACCAGACCGGGAGCTTTTTGGAGGAGCTGATTTAAGGTCTGCTCGGGGTAAGCCAAAAGAAGATCTTTTAAACTGATTTCACCCTGAAGGGCTCTGGCCTGATCGACCACGTAAACAGCCCCCAGATCGTCTAAATCCTCAGACCGGGCCCGGATGGCCTTAACCACTCCGGCCACGGTATCAGTCCCGGCAGCGGCCACCAGTTCCAGCTGCATCAAACCGCCGGCTGTTTCCTCATCATACATCAAAAGACGGCGGACGTCTCCGGATTCTTCCGTGCCGATGGCCGATAAGACTTCCTCGGCGGCGGCTTCGGTCAAATCGCCCACAATATCGGCCGCATCGTCGGAATCCATCTCAGCCACCATCTGAGAGAGCTTTTCGGTAGGCAGACCTAAAGTCACCTGATCCCGGCTTGATTCCGACAGCTCCACCAGAACTTCGGCCGCCTGCTGGACATCAAGCAAAGACATCACCTTAATGGTGTCTTCCATATCCAGAGGCCCTAAAGCCTCAGCCACATCAGCCGGATGGAGCGATTTTAACAGTCCGGCCAGTTCATTCTCCCGGCCGTCTTCTAAAAGGGGCTGAATATTGAGGATGTGGGGGTTCATGCAGTTGAAATTATCCCTTCCGGGGCCGGTATAAGCCCCCAGGGACTGGCGGGCTGAAAATTAAAATTTAATTCTCCGTCTTTTGGGGCCTTTATCTGTTTAAAGGAAAAGCCAGTTCCAATGTGCCCTGGGGGCCTAAAAAACCCAGATCCTGGCCGTTCCATTCAGCTTTCAGGGCCTGACCGTCGCCGGCAATGACCTTAATGGACTTCTGGCTTTCAAAGCTCTGGCTCTGGCCGGGCTGAAAGTAAACAAACTTAAGGCCTTCGCTGTCCACCTGGACCTGGGACCAGGTGGCCTTAACGGCCCGGAGGGTCAGCCGTCCGCCGTTCTGGGGCTGGGGAGGGGACACGGCGGCCGCCGGAGCGACCAGCGTCTGATTAAGAGGCGCGGCCGACTGAGTCGGCTGGGAGGAGCTCTTTTCCAGAAAAGGCAGATAACCCGTGACCAGCTGACGGAAAACGGGATTAAAGAAATAAAGGCCTGCCACGATGCCAAAAATGACGGCAATCAGCAAAAGGGACAGCCCCAGGTTAGAGCCGCCTTCGTCAATGATATCGGCATCCACATATTTTTTAGGATGCAGAGGCCGGGCCGGATCGTTTTCTTTATTGCCGGACAGACGCCGGTACTCGCTGAGCATAACTTCCGGGTCCAGGTTTAATGCCCAGGCCAGGGTTTTTAAAAAGCCCCGGGCGTAGACCGGCGGTAAATGGGTAAAACGGCCTTCCTCCATTTTGGCGATCTGGTCGATGGCGATTCTGGTTTTGGAGGCCAGATCGCTTCTGGTCAGACCGGCTTTTTCCCGTTCTTCTAACAAAAACTGCCCCAGGCTCTCAAGCGAGGGGCTTTCAATATGAGTTTTATCGGGCACAAAAGCTCCAATTATCTTGGGTATTTACTTGAAAAGTAAGTTAAAGTGAAATACGGACAACCGCCTTGGCTTTCAGTTCCGTTATCCAGGTTTCGTATTTCTGGCGCAGTTTAATCTGTTCCAGCTGCCGCCTGGCCGAGGCTCTTTCACTTTCGGAAAATTCCGTCTGATCTTTGTCTTTAGAACTGCGGCTGGGGGAGGCGGCCCTGGGCTGGGGAGCAGCGGCCACGGTTGTTAAAAGTAAGACGGCCTGACCTCCGTTTAACGGCTCACTGACCTGGCCGGGAGTCAGCTGTCTGGCCACGGCCTGGAGTTGGGGCTGAAGTTCACCCACTTTTAAGTTGTTGCCCGGATCGCCGCCGTTATCCCGGCCCGGCCCTTCGGAATACCGGGAGGCCGCTTCACTGAAAGCCAGCCCCCCTTCGATTTCGGCTTTGATTTGACGGGCTTTGGCCATGACTTTATTGACCTGGGCCGGGGAAGAGGCCAGAAAGATCATCAGAACCCGGTCGTCTTCGGCCGAACCCATGCCCGGTAAAAGCCCAGGTTCGGGTCTCGGGCCTTCGCCATTTAAGTAGGCCGTGATTTCGGCTTCGGTCACCACGATTTTACTCATGATCCTGAGGCCCAAAATCTTATTTTTCAGGATTTCCATTTTAAGGCCGTTCCGGAAACTGGCCAGATTAGTGCCGCTTTTGGCCAGGGAGGCTTTAAACTGCTCGTTGTTGAGCTTATTTTCCTCCATAATTGATTGGACGGCCTCGTCAATTTCCTGTTCGGTCACCATTATGCCCTGGCGTTTGGCGTCCTGATTTATGAGTTCCTGCTCAATCAAAAGATTCAGAACCTCTCGCTGGATATCGCCCCCGGCCTGGGCAATGGCGTCTTTTTGGGACTGGGGCACGTTTTTCATTTGGGCTTCCAGTTCGCTTAAGGTAATGATCTCCCGGTTGACCTGGGCCACTATGCGGTCGGTGGTAGTCGCGGCCTGGGCCGGGGTCAGGATAAGCGCAGTCAACAGAATTGACAGCAAAGTCCCGGTCAGACCGGCAAGGCTGGGTCGGCAGTCACTCATGGCAAAAAATCCTCAGATTAACTGGTTAAAATAGCGGCCAGGCTGAACCCATAACCGGACCTGTTTAATTACAGGTCAATTAAATATTTAAAGACAAATAAAGGAAAAATTACCAAATTTGTCAGCTTTTGTTTGTCAGCTTGTTGTGATAGTTGGTTCCGGGGACCGGAATCAACACCCGGTACAATATTTACAATATTATAGTTTGAAAGCCTTTTGGTCAAGCTATTTTAGAGCCCCGCAGCCTCAGGACAGGCAGGGGAATTTTAAATTTCCCCCGGCTGTTTATAACACTCGCAGGCTCACAGGAGCAGGGGCGGAGGCAGACAGGGCCGTGCAGCAGTGTAACAGAAATTCCTTGATTAAAAGGGTTCAGATAATATAATATAAAAGAAAACTGAATGGAGACGCAAATATATGCCAAGACGAATAGTTATAACCCAAGAGGAGTACGAGAGAGCGCTTATAATGAGGGAGGAGCGGAAAGACGACCCGATCCCGCTGCGCATGGCCTTGATAGTCATCTGGTTTTATAACCATCCTATGAGCAACGCAGCTGAGGCAGCCGAAATTTTTGGCGTAGCCCGAGGAGTTCTGTTCAAAGACCTTCAAGCGTTCCGGAATCCCCAATTGGAGCCTAAAAAAAGAAGAAAAAGGCGTCTGTCCCGCTGATCCTTCTGAATTAAGGCCGGTTTCCTGAAATGTCCGGGCCGGAAAATATTCCGGCCGTCTGCCTCTCAGCCTCTCCTTCAGTGTTTAAAAAAATTTAGTAAAACCGCATATTTAAGGTGCCACGGTCTTTGAAACCGGGTCCGGGGGCTTTTTGGCCTCATTCTTGGCTTTTGATAGTCATTTTAATCTATGGTACCATTAAAAACTGATCCGTTGTAATTAGGGGTCAAGCTATCTATTCCAATTTAAATGGGCAGCTGTATGAAATATATCTATACTATGATAGCCCTTCTGGCGGCCCTTGGGCTGTGTCTGGTTCCGGCCGGCGGAGTCGGTCTGGCCCAGGAGTCGAACAGCCAGTCCTCCCCGTCGGTTCCCCCTGCCGACAGTCCGGGGTCGGCTGAACGTGAATCTCTGCACTTAAATACCATCGGCACCTACAGCGCGGGCTTTGTTCTTCAGTCTTTCGGCTATATAGGTGTTCTGGCCGATGTCTTGAGTCAGGGCGTCTACGAACCAGAGATGGTCAGTTCCATGCTCGGTGAGACGATCACGTTTTTAAAGAACGCCAATCAGCAGCTGACTTTATACCAGGACAAAAATCTTCAGATTTCCCAGGCCGATCAAAAGTTCATAATCGGCATCAGTGAAATCATAAGGGATTTGACAGCCGAGGCCGAGGCTCTTTCTTCTTTTGCCCAGTCCAGAAAACAGGAAGATCTGGAGCGCTTTGAGGCGGCCAGAAAGCAGGCCTGGGCCGGGATAAAAAAGACTTTGGGCGTTAATTAGCCCACAGCTTTTTTGGGGAGTTGGTTTCAAAAAGTTAAAGGCCAGCTGACAGTGGGAGTTTATAATGGAATATGAGTCAGTGCCAAAAGGCGTCTGTCCCAGACAGTTGCGTTTTGAACTGAATGGCGGGATTATAAGCGGCATAGAGTTTACCGGCGGCTGTCCGGGCAATCTTAAGGCCATAGGTCTTTTGGCCGAAGGGCAACCGGCCGCCGAGGTGGCCGCCACTCTTTCCGGTCTCACCTGCGGACTAAAAAAAACATCCTGCGGCGATCAGCTGGCCAAAGCTATTAAAAAAGCCTTGAAAGAGGAAAAGAAAATAAAGGCCCCGGCTAAAGTCAAAGGGCTGGCTATAACTCCGGAAAAAACGAAAACGTCTTCAAAAAAATCAGGGCCCCCAAAAGCCTCGGGAAGAAAATCATGAACCGGACTGGCTTAACCAGGCTGACCGTGGAATCGCCTTTAGGACCTCTTTTGGCCGTAATGGACCGGGACAGTTTAGCCGGCCTCTGGTTTTACGGCCAGAAGTATTTTCCCCGGCCTGAGACGTGGCCGGAAACTGATAATGGTAAGATGGCCGATAAAGTAAAAGAATGGCTGGACAGCTATTTTGACGGACGTAAGCCTAAGGTCTCCCTAAAGCTAAAACCGCAGGGCACGGCCTTTCAGGAAGAGGTCTGGGCCGAACTGACCAAGATTCCTTACGGTCAGACCAGGACTTACGGCCAGATTGCCCAAAATCTGGTCAGGAATAAAAGCGCCGGGGCCAGAGCTGTGGGCGGGGCGGTCGGCCATAATCCCATATCCATATTAATTCCCTGCCACCGAGTTGTGGGGGCCGACGGTTCTCTCACGGGCTACGCCGGCGGTTTGGACCGGAAAAAAGCCCTCCTGTCGCTGGAGGGCTCGGTTTGGGGGTGTACCTAAATTTTTTCCTTTATTGATTACCCTGTCAGATATTCAAAAATCTGTGACCTTGCCGCCAAGGACTAGGCCCTAATAAGAGGCCGATGATTTCCCCGGCCCCTTTTTTTGATAAAGCCGGAGGACAGGTTCCGCAGCGTCTCTTTCCCAAAGGCCGCTTTCAGTTTATACATCAATGAGAGTATGTATCGAGCAGATTCTAAATTCCACCCCAGTCCAGCCTGTTCCAGGCGAGACTGAAGTACTGTTTGGCTGGCTCTTTCGGGGCGCCGCTGCCAATATACCGCTCTTCAGCCACGCAGGCAGCATAATCAATGTTATTACCCCGGCGGATAATTTTGATACAAACAAATCATCATAAGGTAAAATCAATGAAGAAATAGATTATCATAATTATCCGCCGGGTTAATATTTATATTGATAGTCATACTCTGGTTTTGTGAGAATCCCCCGACTTTAGGCTGGAGATATGTTAAGGTTCTTAAAATGGAAAATCATCGGTTAAAGTCAGATCTTCGGTTTCGACTATTACCGGCCGGGCGGCGGTTTGCTGGATAAATATCCCGTTTACCCGGATGGCGCTGGTCGGCCGGACCGGACAAGCCTGTTGACAGGCTCCGCAGCCGATGCAGTAGTTTTCGCTGATAACCGGCTCTTCGTCTCCGGACAGCCCCTGAGCCATGCGGACCGCTCCTGTCGGGCAGAGTTCGGCGCAGGCCCCGCAGCTCGTCCGGTTTCTAACAACCACACATTCCTCCCTTTCGAAGAACACGAGGCCGACTCTGGCTTGGTGCTTTTCTTCTTTGGATAGAGCTACCAAAGCCCCGGTGGGACAGATTTCCGTACATAAAGTGCAGTCGTACTGGCAGAATCCCTGATAAGGATCCAAAACAGGCCTGTCCCACAAGGCCGGACTTTCGGCTCCGCTGGGGACTAAAGCCTCATTAGGGCAAACCCGGACACAGCTGTGGCACAGGCTGCAGTGGGCGTTTAGGTGAGCCAGAGATAAAGCCCCCGGCGGAAGAATCGGAGCCAGAGGCGGCTGGGCCAGGGTTTTGGCCCTTAAGGCCTCCGGGGTCAGATAAGAGCCCGCAGCCAGAAGGCTCAGGGCGGCCTGTTTTAAAAAAGGCCGGCGGTTCGGCAGTTGCGCGGCCGAGGCGGCCTCTCCCCAGGCCAGAGAATCTCTGGGACAGACGGCTAAACAGTCCAGACAAAGAACACACCGTCCTTTGTCCAGGTTTTTATTTTTTCCGTCCAGACACGAAGCCCGGCAAATTCGGCTGCAGGCGCCGCATTTTAAGCAGCTATCTTTAAATGTAAGGTGAAATTTCGAATTTTTGGCCAGGAGTTTTAAGATAAAACCGGTCGGACACAGGCAGTTGCAGAATGCCCGGCCCGAGACGGCGGCCAGAATTATGACCAGAAAAATGATCAGGTTGGGTCCGGAGTAGAAAACACTTTTGGCCACAAAAAGACTGTAGGGTTCCAAAAGTCCGAAAGGCAGATTAAGACCGGCCCACAGAAGAACAAGGGACAGGATCGGGACCAGAGCCCGGAAGCGGGAGTCAGGTTTATAGGCGAAGGCCTGTTTGGAAAAAACGGCCCGAATCCGGCTCGTCAGATCCATCAGGGCTCCTAAAGGACAGAGGCAGGCGCAGAAATAACGGCCGAAAATGACGGTCAAAAGGGCCATAATAAGAAGAATGGCAATTAATTCTCCCTGCCCGTCAGAAATTAAAGCCGCAATCAGCTGGCCGAACTGAAATTTCGGCAGAGTATGGAGGACAGCATCCAGGGGTATGGGGTAGAGGAAAGCCGCCGCCAGAAGCAGTAGCAGGGCATAGGCAATAAAACGGCGGGTCCAGGCTGGAACCCGCCGACAGTTATTCTTCAAAACCGGCTCCTCAGGCGGCAGTCAGCCTTTGGATGTTTAATTTCTCCAGATCGGCCACCCCCAGACCGATCTTGGCGCCCTGCTCAATATATTCAGGAATCTTAATGCCGGCCGCCTCAAGAAGTTTGGCCGAGGCCATATCGGCCGCTACCGGATCGGGCGAGACAATCATCATCTGACTTGACAGGTACCTGGAATCGCCGTGTCCTCTGGGCCCGCCGCTGATCATCACCCGGACGGCCTCAACAACATTGAGGTTAGGTTTTTTGTACAGCATAAGTTCGGGAATAGTTTCGTCCAGACCGTTTCGGTGGAGGGGCCGGCGATCGTAAATGGCGCCCATCATGTTTTTTAAGGCTGCCGTCATTCTGGCTCCGCCGTGATGTTTTAAAACCGGGACATTTATAACAACATCGGCTTCCAGGTAGAGTTCATGGTACTGGGTGGATTTCAGGGTAGTTTCTCCGGGCAGGTCGACTTTTTGGAAATAGCCCGTGGAATTGGCCGGAGCGACTGTGGCCCCGGCTTCGGTGGCGGCTTTCTCCAGCCCCGAGACCTGATAAGCGTCATTCCAGTTGTCACAGGTGTTGTCAAAAACGTAGACTTTTTTAGCCCCTAAATTTAAAACGTTTTTTATTATATGGGAGACTAAAACCGGATTAGTGTTAGCCCCGCCGGCCGGATCAATAGCCCAGCCCATGTTGGGCTTGACAAGAACAGTCTGACCGCTTTTGACAAACTGGCCTAAGCCGCCTAAGGCTTCCAGGCTTTTGTCAAACATGGCGGTCAGATTTGTGCCTCTGGTGGCAACGAGATCCGGAAAACCCTGGGCCCGTAAGGCGCTGGAGGGAAGGGAGCCCAAACCGGCTTCCAGGCTTAAAGCCAGGGCTCCTCCGGCCAGGGTTTTGATAAATGTTCTTCTGTTCATAAAGGCGTCCTCCGAATAGTCAACAAAGAGAGCCGCAGCTCTCGGCAGAGCGGACAGGAAAGGGAAAAAACAGAATTGTTAGGGAGATTATAATAGGGACAGGGGTTTTAATTCTTGTCCGGGAGAAAATTATATCACATGAAGAGAAAGAGTCTTAATAAAATAATTAACGGGTAGATAACTATCGGATTTTGCTGTAATTTTAATCTTAAAAAAGCCCCGAGGCCAATGGGCGGCCTCGGGGCTTTTCAGGATCAGTTATTAAAAATGGCTGATTTGCCTAAGTGATTGGGGTCTTTTTGGAACGGCTCATCCGGCGGAGCATAGGAGCCCAGAACGCAGCATTTAGCCGTCTCGTTCTTTAAAGCTGAAATGGCCTGGATGACATTTTCTTCTTTAAAATGGCCTTCCAGTTCCAGGAAGAACAGATATTCCCAGGGGGAACCGGGGTCCGGCCGGCTGTGCAGTCTGGTCAGGTTGACTCCGGCCTCAGCCAAAGGCTGGAGGCATTTATACAGGCTGCCGGAATTATGGGGTGCGGCAAACCACAGTAAGCTGCGGTCTCTGCCGGTTATCTGGCTGTCATCGCGGCTTAAGACTAAAAAGCAGGTCTGGTTATGCTGATAATCTTCCAAATTGCCGCTCATGACGTTTAATCTGTAAAACGTAGCCAGAGCCGGGTGGCCGATCACGGCAAAGGAATCGTCTTTAATGGCTAAAGTGGCCCCGGCGGCCGTGGAGACGGTCGGTCTCAGTTCCACTCCCGGCATATTCAGAGCCAGCCAGTTGCGGCACTGGGCCAGAGCCTGGGGATGTGAGCTTATGACTTTAAGGCGGCTTATATCCCCGTGGGTACTCATTAATGACAGATTAACCTTGAGGTTGAGCATGGCCTGAACCTTTAAACTTGTCTGGGTCAGCAGGTCAAGGGTCTGGCCGACAATCCCCTCAGTCGTGTTTTCAAAAGGCACTAAAGCAAAATCGGCTTCTCCTGCTTCGGCAGTCTTAAAAACCTGAGCCAGATCATCTTCGGGAATAAAATGGGCCAGACGGCCGAACTGTTCCAGAGCGGCCGCATGACTGAAAGTTCCGGCCGGCCCTAAAAACGTGACTTTAGTCGGAGCCTGAGCGTCCCGGCAGGCTTTGATGATTTCCGTAAAAACGGCAGCCACGGCCTCGGGCCCCAGACCCTGGCCGGGAGTGATATTCTTGGTCAGGCGGGTTAATACGTTTCTCTCCCGGCCTAAATCCATAATGGGCAGGGAACTTTTCTTTTTCAGTTTGCCAAGTTCAATGGCAGCGCTGGCTCTTTTTTGGACCAGTTCGAGGATCTTTTCGTCCAAATGGTCAATTTCCAGGCGCAGGGGAGCTAAAACAGCCGATGGATCAGGGGCGTTACTCATAGGTTGTCTCACAGGCCATCGGCCGTTCGGGCGGTAACCGAAGCGGCTGTGGATATCTGTCGTCCGAAGTAGGGAGCCAGATCTCTTAGATTTTCCATAAGATCTTTGAACTGGTCCGGGGTCATAGATTCTTCGCCGTCGCACAGGGCCTTGGCCGGATCGCAGTGAACTTCGATCATAAGTCCGTCCGCACCGACCGCTAAAGCCGCCTTAGACAAGGGGGCCACGTAATTGGCTTTGCCGCTGGCGTGGGAGGGATCGACTATGACCGGTAAATGGCTTCTTTCTTTAATAGCCAGAATAGAACTCAGATCAAGAGTATTTCTTGTCGAGGTCTCAAACGTCCGGATGCCCCGTTCACACAGGATAACCTGGGGGTTACCGCCGGCTAAGATGTACTCGGCCGAGCACAGAAATTCTTCCACCGTGTTCATCAGGCCTCTTTTTAATAAAACCGGCTTGTTAACTTGACCCAGGCGCTTGAGTAAAGAAAAATTCTGGGCGTTTCTGGCACCAACCTGGAGGATGTCGGCGTAGGCTTCGACCAGCTCCACTTCAGAGGAATCCATGACCTCGGTGACTATAGACAGACCCGTCAGTTCTCTGGCTTTAGCCAGCATTTTAAGCCCTTCCTCGGCTAGGCCCTGGAAACTGTAAGGGGAACTTCTGGGTTTAAAGGCCCCGCCCCGGATAATGTGGGCTCCGGCCACTTTGACATCCCAGGCTGTGCCCAGCATCTGGGGATCGGCTTCCACCGAGCAGGGACCGGCCATGACAATAAATTCCGGCCCTCCTATGGAATAACCGCCCAGAGGAATGACTGAATCTTGTGGATGGGTCAGCCGGCTGGTCAGTTTGTAAGCCGGCAGTTTGACCGGTGGGATGGGGGCCGAAGCGTCGGACGGGGACATTTTTTCCTCCTTAAAATAAAAAGGCCGCCAGCGGTTTATTGGTTTCGCTGGCGGCCTTTGGTGATTTTATTTCACTATGGCTTATTCAAGCGAAACCCTGGCCCTAAAGTTAAAAAAGTAAAAGTAAGGAGCCAAAGCCGGGCCCAGATCCGTGCCTAAAGAGGTGCGCCAGCGGGCGCACTCAGCTGTTTGGGTATTGGCGGGCCGGGAGAAAGACATGCGGCTATTCCTTAAAAAGGGAAAGAGAACGAAAAATATTAATAATTAAAAACTATTCGGTTCATATTAAACTTATATCTTCTGGTTTTATAACTCAGAAGAAGAACAGGCAAAGTATAAGCCGGGGTTTTGATGATGTCAAGGATTTTTTTTAATTCAGTAACTGTTCAGCCGGCGCCTCTGATGACCTGTTCGGTTGGAGGTCTTGTGATACAGTAGGGCCGGTCTGATTCAGTTTTGGTCTCCTCAACTCCCAGTCATCAAAGCTGGGGTCAATGGGCTAAATAACCCCTTAGCTGACCTTATGACAGGTTAGAAAGTTTCGTGATAAGAACAGTAAAATAATTAATATAATTGAAACTAATTTGTATGTATTAAGTATTTTTATAATTTTAGCGCATTGACAATGTATAATATTATTTGATATAAAATATATTAATTTAATAACAAATTGCTGCCTGAACAGAGCAGAAAGCTGCCGGGCGGAAATTTCTCCCCGCTGCGTAAGGTCGTCTTCCAACTGTGCGCAATTAAACTTGAAAATAAATAGTTGTCAGTATTTATTTGTCACTATTGAACTTAATTACATAACTAACATTAAATAGTATAACTAAATATGATCAGATTTAGAGGCGAAAGGCGCTGATTCTATCTGATGGCCTTAATGAATTTTTTTATAGACTCCTAAAATAAACAATAAATCGCCGCTATACTTTATTTCAAGCGTATCGCCGCTCAAAGTGTAATACCAAACCTGATTTTCCGGAAAACTGGCCGGACGATTATCCCTCGAGTACGTAACGCCGAGAATGGTTTGATTTTGCCAAAGAGGGACAATTGTGTGCCGGTCAAATACGAATTCGCCCTCATACCTGTTTCTGGAACTAAACATAGGCGTTTTAGGATAAGTAGTCGTCCCTGAAAAACTTTTTGGGCCGAGTCAAAAATTTTTCTCACCGAAGCATAATTCAATCATTTTTAGTATTAAATAGATATAAAATTGATTTTTAGCAATTTATGA
>JAISEL010000098.1 GCA_031264185.1 Deltaproteobacteria bacterium | reverse complement strand
GATCATTCAAAAGTTAAAAAAATTTTTGACCATGATAAAATTAAATACGCGAAAGTCGAGGCGAAACCAAAGAATAAATAGATTCTCATAATTATCCGCCGGGGTAATACTATGAGCAGGAGGCGCGGACTCCCGACATTGGCGTTCTGCGTCAAATCTGCGCCAAGTACGGCATCAGCGCGGACTATTTGCTCGGTCTTATCCCCGACCCTGACCGCGAGGTTTCCGATGTCTGCCTGCAAACCGGGCTTTACCCCAAAGCCGCCAAGCGGCTTCAGCTGATACGGGAGATAAAGAAAATCCAATCCCGCGAGGTACTTTAAACCATCGCCGCGAAGTTCGACGGGGACGACATTGATGAGGTTGTCAAACTGACCGCGTTCGCCGCCGCCACGCCGATGGTGAATCTTCTGCTCGCCACCGACGAAGGGCTTCATATCCTGAATCTCCTGAGCGCCATCGTGTTTGGCGCGGAACTGGTCACGGGCAGCGACGAGCCGCCGATGTTCCGGCTCCCGCAGGTACACAGCACGTTGCAGATTGAATACCCTGTGGGAAACATCACATCGGCGCTGTGGGTGAACATTCAGGAGCAGGACGCCAAACTCCGTGACGACTTCGCCGCCGCAAGCCCTCAGCGATAAACGAGTTCCGACAGGACAATCTCATGAGCGACTTCTTTGTCGGAGATTGCCGTGAGCCTGTGCGCCGCCGCTTTATCAACTTCGCGGCAAAGCGGATAGAGCCGTTCCGAGAGCAGGAGTTTCGCATAGAGCGCGGGCTTCCATTTCCGCAGGTATGTCTTGTGAAGCATACCATAACGCCCCAGCGGTTCGCCGCTGTCGTTCAGCCGCAAATCCGGGAGCAAATAGTCCCCGACTTGGCTGTAAGTCAGCCCGTTGTCATACTTATCAGTATCGCCGGCGGTGAGCGTGATGAGTTTCACCCCGTTTGTGCGGAGCAGTTCGCGCCATTCGCTCACAAGCGCAAAGTTCCGCGCAACGCGAGCCACGTCTTGCGTGATGACCGCGCCAATTGTTCCCGCCTTGATGTCTGCGGTGAATTCGCTCATCGCGGTGCGGGCGAGCGTGGCGCCGCTCGCTCCGCAATCGCGGTAGGCTTTGCCGATTTCGCAGCCGTGTCCGGCGGCGTACTTCCGGCAGTTTGCCTCCTGCCTCGCAACCGCGATCTCGTCATAGGTTGCGGAACGGCAGTAGGTGGCCGTTTTCCTCTTGTTCATTGTTTCGGTTTCCCTTTCGGTGTAAAATGTGGTTACGTCAGAAGTTCGTTCGTGTGCCGCAAACGCCCTGTCTGCCTATGTTTTTTGAGGGTCGTCTACAACCCTCCTTAACACTCTACACCCTCGGGGACTGGTTTAAGCCGCTCAATGGGCCAAGGCAGACAGAGCCGGACAAATACCGTCGGTTCAGGCTGTCAATTAGCTCGTTTTTCCCAAAAACGGCGCCGCCGGCGTTGCGCTTCTCCAAGCCACGGCCAAAGATAAAGAGCAAGTTGGTTACTGGCGGCGCCTCCGTATTTACGAATCTGAAACCGGGTGCCCTATCCTGGCGGGCTGAGAGCGACCAGGCTGTTTTTGCGGTTTTCATCTCAATAATGTCTGCTTGATCCTTATATTCTGCCGCCCAATAGTCCCGCCTCTGATGGCCGCATAAATTTGGTCATCGAATATTCTTCGAAACGCATCTTCATCCTTGAATTTAAATTTGGAGCCTTAGTTCATAAAAAAAATGCGCAGACGGCCAATGGTACAGTAAAAGAAAGAACCTTTACTGCAACCCCGAAAGCGCTTTTACCAAAGTTGCTGAAAGAAGCTAAAGAGCAGATCGAGAAGAACCATTACCCCAGAAATTACGAAAAGGAATTTGGGACGGTCCACAAGGTAGCTGTTGGTATCGCCGGGAGATCAAATGTCGCTGTCGAAATATGCTGTTCTGAATAGAGGGTACCGGTGATTTTTCCTTTCCCCTTTTTCGCGGACCTTCTATAGCGGTTTTTGCTGTATTTATGGTGCGCGGCACACTACTAATTATTTCTTATCAGCACGTAGTGCGCATAGCGATTATTACCATTTTTTTCGATAGTTCCGTCACTCACCATCTCACAAAGCAATGCACGAACTCGTCCTTCGCTGAGACCGACAATTTTTATCAAGTCTGCCATTCTCGCCTGTCCGTGTTCATCAAGGAAAGCGGCAACTGATTGCTTCCTATCGGTTGTCGCGGCCGATTGGCAGCCGATTGGAGACCGCTTATAAAATCTGATTCCGGTCTTTTAAACGTAACCCGGAAAAACCCGAAAAGCTCAAACGCCGGCTCGGCGACATTTGCTTCCCTGGCCGCCCTTTTCATGCGTTCGATTCCGGTGCCCATCTGTTCGATGTAATCAGCGCGGAATAGCATGCTGGCGTTGATTGGATTTCTGGCAATGCTGACTGTGCCGAAATTTTCGCTGGTTATGCCTTTGCAGACCCCGCCAGGACTTGCGACATCCACGCGGTCATCGAACACCTCTACCATGACCCTCGCGCCCTTTTCAAAATAATCCCGATGGCATACGGCATTGACGATGGCTTCGCGAAGCGCATCCTCCGGCAGTTCCAATATATTCTCCCGCTGAACCGTTTCAATCTTATAGCTCATACGAAGATGCTTCTTCAAAAAAATAACTGCATCGTCCACATTGCTGAGCATATCGCCGTTGAATTCCTTGGCATCCAGAATATATGCCTTGTCTGTCCCTTTGTACAAAGCGCAAACGATACCAGCATGGCGAAACACGACATCTTCGTCATTCGTCCGAAAAAACAGGGCTCCTGCATTAGTGTAACACAGTTCATCGCGAATCATCCCGGCGCAGTCAAGATTCTTTAAAATCGCCGTCCGGTCAAGCACGTCGCTTATCTTGGCGAGCCTGACATATCGTGCGTAAGCTTTTTCATTGAACCTCTCTGAAATTGGCAGGTCTTCGCGGACGATTTCATCGTATCTAACGCGGCCTTCGCTCTGGAAAAACTCAATGATACTTCACGCGTCAACTTCTGCGAATTGGAGCCTGAACGTAGGCAAAACCCTTTTGAGCAGGAATAAGGTTTATTTGTTCCTTCCGGTACAGTCACGATGATGATATTGTCAAGAACCTCAATTTCTACTTTCAGATGCGGATCTATCTGGTTAATCATGTCCTGAACACGGGAACGCGCCTCATTGCTCACATCTGTGCCTACCGCACGGCCGCAGTCGTCCACACCGATAAACACCCTGCCGCCAGAAGCGTTGGCAAAGGCACAAACCTCAGAAGAAAGCGACTTATCAGCGCTCTCTTTGAATTCCACTGTAAAGCTTTCACCTTCACTGAGGATGACATCCAAATCATTTGCCATTTGGTAAAACCTCTTTATTTTGGTCACCGCTGAAAACGTCTGGCCAATTCTTAGGCTGCCGACAATTGTTCCAATTATAGTACTGTGAAACATACCGTCCAATGTATTTTTCAGGCCCCGGAGATGAGGCCTGAGCTGCTCATGACAGTTTGAAATCGAAAACTTCTGTAGGTCAGGCTTTTAAGCGTTCACTAGCCGCATTCAGTCAAAAAATGTTGAAATCACTGATACCCGGTGTATATGTTCCCTGCTAAACCACCAATTTATTGGACCCGCCTTGAATCCCGGAGCAGTCTGTACCAGAAGCCGGTTCAAATCTTCACCAGATGGCTGGGCTAAAAAAAAATCTGTAAGCTAATCTGCTTTTTTTCGGACATTCTTTCAGCCGGGAACAATAGGTAAATATTGTCGATCCGTGGAATAATTAGACCGGACAGACCGTTATGTTTTAGACAAAATGTTTTCGGAAAATATGATTTTTTAGCCTCAGGCTTGATATTATCGGCCAAATAAGGTTTTTCTCTGAAGAATTTTGACTTTTTTTCCTGCCCCCGGCGGAAAATATTTACTGACCACAAAGAGCCAAGATTCGGCCATAATTAACTCTTTTTATTTTACATCAAAAATCAAATATGAGTTTCTTTAATCATTTAAATCTACCTTTTCGGTTGATTTGTATTTCCTTCCGCTGTTCAGTTTATCTTTACCTATTTTTCCTGATTCAGAAAAAAAAAGGCGGCCGCCCTCTGCCCCCAGGTCCGGGCCGTCACTAACTGCCATGGCTTTAAATCTTCCTGAGTCCAGGTTTTTAAAGTCTCCGGTTCCTGTTCCCAGACGGCCAGAGCTTCAGGGGCGGCTAAATCCTCCTTGGCCGCCCGGCTTAAAAATTCTCGCGGCCAGCTGATTTCTTTGTACGGGGGGTCTAAAAAAATAAGATCAAAAGGCCCCAGAGCCAACAATTTATCAAAATCTTTTAAAAGTACGGTTTTTTTAAATATTATTTTGGGATCATTTATTAAGGCTAAATTTTCTAAAATGACTTTGGCCGCCTGAGCCGAACGATCGCCTAAGACGACCCATGATGCTCCACGGCTCAGTGCCTCAAGACCTAAGGCTCCTGAACCGGCAGTAGGATCGAGGACCCGGGCCCCCAGGACTTTAGGCCCGATTATGGACATGACCGCCTCCCGGACCCGGTCGGCCGTCGGTCTGGTCGCTCCGGACGGAACTTTCAGTTTCCGGCCCTTATACTGTCCGGCAATAATTCTCAGCATCAGCGGCCCCAAAGATCCGGGGCGGCTCCCAGGCGAATCATCTCTGAAACAGGAAAATCCACAGCCTGAGACCGGCAGGACCCCTGACCCTCTAAGGCCACGGTGGCCCCTAATTTACTCAAAAGTAAATCGTCCGGGGCCAGTCTGGTCCGGTTTATCCGGCGGCCGTAAATTGTGAATTTATTCAGTTCACAGTTGCCTGCCCCTTTGAGGGATCTTTCCACGTTAGCCCAAAACTCCGGAACGGATTTTTCCGGCTCAGGGAAAATGTCGGTCAGGATTAAATCCTGACCGTCAATTAAGCGGTAATTGTGGAAAGAGTATTTGACTGTACCCGGTAAATTTTTGTCCTGCCTGTAGTTGCCGTTAAATCTTTCAACTCTGAAAGCCGATAAATACCCCGGTCCGCTTTGGTGGACGTAGTGCTTGATTTCCAGGCCAATGGGCCGGCATTCCCCTTCGCAGCCGAAAAAATCATTACAGATAAGGGTCTGGGCCCACTTTTTGGCTGAATCGAACCGGGCGCCCATTTCACGGAAAAGCCTGGTGTCTAAAGGGGAACTGCCGGTATTGGCCGGATATCTGATCACAAGGTAGATCAGGTCGGTCGGGCAGGTTGAGGAGACCAGTTGATGCTCCAGAACCTGCTCGTGAATGGCGGAGGGTGGATCCGACAACGGCTGCCCGTCGTCGTAGCAGATATTATTTTCGCAAGCCCCGGGCCAGCCGCCTAAGAAAGCCGACTGGATATAACCCAAAGCCTGGCCGCTAAGGAGGACCAGGCCGAGCCCAAGGCTGATTAATAACCGGGGCATGGCCGGTATCCCTCCCAGACCGGAGTTACCCGGTCTCTATTGTGGTTTAAGCCAGAATTTCAGGTTTTGATTAACCCTTTTTTCTGGGCGTCTTCTATGGTTAAGCCTAAGGCCTCAATGATCTTGCGGATCGACTCCGGCCGGATGTTGTTTCCTTGTTCCAGAGACCGAATGACATTGGGAGAGACATCGGCCATCTTGGCTAGGCCAATGGTGCTCAACAGCTGATTTTCCCTGGCTTTCTGGAAGGCCTCGCCGTTTATTTTCATAAGCTACACTCACCTTGTTCCCAGATGGGAAAGTAAGAAGGTTAAGATTAAAGCCGAATTACTCCGGCCGGGTTCATGGGCTTAAAGTCTGCCCTATTAAAGCGGCCAGCCCGGGTCCCACTGCAGGACGGGCAGCCAGAAGCTCCCGGCCGGCCAGACCGGCCAGGAACGCCTCTCTCCGGGCCAGCCATCTGGCTAAAGTCCCGGAAAGTTCGCTTGGAAGGACGGTTTTGGCAGCCCCGACCGTTTCCAGTTCCAGGGCTTGTTCCCGAAAACTGGACATGTAAGGTCCAAAAACAATGGGGCAACCAAATACCGCCGGTTCCAAAGGGTTGTGACCCTGACCTCTATAAAAACTGCCGCCGATTAAGGCCAAATCAGCCAAGGCGTACAGACGGGCCAGAAGTCCCAATTCGTCAATAATTATTATGTCCGGCTCTTCAGGCCAGTTAAAATTTCTGTTTTCCGAATAAAGCCTGACCGGAAGGCCCTGGGATTTAATTGAATCTAAAATGGCCGGCACCCTGCCTAAATGCCTGGGGGCCAACAGTAAAAAAGGTTTAGGGCCCCCCTGTTCCCGCCAGGCGCTGACGATTAAATCCTCTTCTCTGCCTTCCGTTGAGCCGGCTACAATGATCTTTCTCCCTAACGGACGCTCGATAGTCAAGGCGGTGTCAAGGTTTGCCGGCCGCAAAGAATCAAACTTCGGATTCCCCAGGCAGACGGTCTTATTAAAAGGCGTCCCCAGATCCAGAAAACGCTCCCGAGCTTCGGGGGAAACAGCGGCCACCAGGGACAATTTTTCCATTAAGGGCTTTAAAAAACTGCGGACCTTCATATACCTTTGATAAGATTTTTGGCTCATCCGGCCGGCCACCACCATAACCGGAATCTCCCGCTTATAAGCCTGGCCGATTAGTTCCGGCCAGATTTCTGTCTCCACAATTATTAAAGCTCTAGGTCCGACCCGGTCTAATGAACGTCCAGGGGCTCCGAAAAAATCCAAAGGCGGGGCCATGAGCTGGATCCCAGGCTCGGAGCCGATTAAATCTTCGGCTCTTTTCAATCCTGCCGGAGTGCCAACCGACAGGACATACCTGGTCAAAGGCAGAATATCAGCTACTGACCGAATTACAGTCAAGGCGCTTTGAGCTTCCCCGACAGAGGCGGCATGAAACCACAAAGGATTTTGCCCCCCGGCCAGAGGAAATCCCAGCCGGTCTGCCCATCTGGTGCCGAACCTGCCCTTCAAAGTCATAAAAGCGTAAGCCGGAACAGCGGCCAGACCGCCAAAAAACTGGTATAGAAATGTTCTTACTTGAGGGTCCAATTATGCCTCAATGGATCCATTTACTGGTGACGACCTTCTCACCGGTATTGGCATCGCCTCCTTCCCCGGGCGAATCAGGGTAAAAACTCTGGTTAATGAGTAATGGCGGAAAACCGGCCCGCCTGGTCGTTTCAGCCACGTACTCCCTCATAAAAGGGAAAATCACCTGCGGAAAAACCTGGACTAAAAACGGCTCCTGCTCGGTTTGAGTGACCGGGGCTGACAGAGCAAACAGGGCCTCAAACTCCACTTCCAGACTGAAAGGCATTTCATATGCGGCCTGAGTTTTAAAGCTCTGGACAAAATGAGCCTGTCCGCCGTCCACCGAAAACTCCCCGCCGTTTCTTAAAGTCACTCCCATGGCTATCAATTCTCCCGGAGCCGGAGGGTGATAGCCGGGATTAGTCGTAAACAGGCTCTTAATGAGCCTTAATTTATTTAATTCAAAATTAATCCGGCCGGACATGTCCTAAATCTCCTTCGTACCCAGGTTTTCGATGGCTTTAATTGACCTCAAGACCGGGCACTTCACCGGGCTCAATCCGGTGAGCTTCCAGATGAAGGGCTTCATCGGCCTTGATGGTAATGGGCCTTTTTAATCGTTTTTCCAAATCTTCCAGGGCCGCCCGACCCTCATCTAAGATTAAATCCCGGATAAAAGGATGGACTTTCAAAGTCAGGGGCTGTCCGGGGTAATCGCAGGCCGCCATCTCCATTTCCCGAAAAGCCTGATGAAAAACCGAAACACGGGAGAGAAGGTAACCCTGACCCTGGCAGTAAAAACAGGGTTCCCTAAGCAGGCGGTCTATGTTTTCCCGGGTTCTTTTTCTGGTCATTTCAATAAGACCCAGTTCGCTCATCGGCAGGATCTTGGTCTTACCTTTGTCACGCCTTAAAAACTCCTTTAAAGCCGAAAAGACCCGTTCGCGGTTGACTTCCTTTTCCATATCAATGAAGTCAATAACTATTAACCCCCCTATGTTCCTCAAGCGCAGCTGGTAGGCAATCTCCCGGACTGCTTCTAGATTGGTCTTGAGGATGGTTTCCTCAAAATTATAGTGACCGACGTAGCGGCCGGTATTTACGTCAATGACCGTCAGGGCCTCGGTGGAATCAATGACCACATAGCCGCCGCTTTTAAGCCAGACTTTACGGCTTAAGGCCCGGGCTAAATCAGCCTCCACATCGTAGGCCGAAAACAGAGGTTCTTCTCCTTCGTACAGGCTCAAAGCCGGGGCCTTAACCGGCACAAAAGCCGTTAAAAACTGTTTGACCTTCTCAAACTGGCCAGGGTCGTCCAATATAAGCCTTTCCACCTGGTCGGTAAAGATATCCCGGACGGCTTTTAAGGTGGCATCCAGTTCCAGGTGAATAAGAGCCGGCGCCCTGGTTTTCTCGGCCTCGGACAGGATTTTCTGCCACAACTGGATCAGAAAACTGGCCTCGGCTTTTATCTCATATTCCGTGGCGCCCTCGGCGGCGGTCCGGGCAATGAAGCCGTGGCCGCCGCGGATAAAGTCCAGAATATCCCTGAGTCTCTTCCTTTCGTTTTCGTCTTCAATTCTCCGGCTGACCCCCAGATGAGATATCATGGACATAAATACTAATCGGCGGCCCGGCAGAGAAATATGGGTCGTGACCCGGGCCCCTTTCTGGCCGATGGGCTCTTTGGAAACCTGAACCATGATCTCCTGCCCTTCGGTCAGTAAAGACTCAATGGGAACGGTAGGGCTTTCCGCCTCCGATAATTCTTCCAGCTTATCCAGCTTTTCCAGCTTATCCGGAGTGGCCAGAACCTCGGGCGGGTCATCTTCGGTCACCGTGGCCTGACCCAAAAGGCGGCTGAACTCCCTTTCACTGCCGCATATATCGTCCACGTACAAAAAAGCCGCTTTCTCCAGGCCAATATCCACAAAAGCGGACTGGAGACCCGGCAGGACCCTTAAAATCCGCCCCAAATAGATATTGCCCAGAAGTCCGGCACCCCTGGCCCCTCTCTCCAGCTGAAACTCCACCAAAACCCCGTTTTCCACCAGGGCGATGCGGGTCTCATACGGCCGGTAATTAATGAGCAAATCTGACGGCATAGTGACCTATTGAGCTAGGCCGCCAGAACGGTGGCCGTTTTTTTGACCCTCAACCTGACCTCATCTCCCAGACCGTACAGGGCCCGGGCTGCTGCCAGAGGACGGGGACTGCCCTCGGGACTGTATAAAATAGTCAGTTTCAACTGACAGGGATCTAATACTTCCGAGACCTGAATAAATTTTGCCAAGTCAAAGACCCGAATCCTCCCCTGTTTATCAGTATAACTTAATAATGCGGCCGGGTGAAGAGGTTGACTCGTCCAAATACTATAGTCCGACTCTATTTGGTAGGAAATGGAGCCAATTTTAAGTTTAGGAGCCCCTTTTGGCAGGCTATAGACTTTCAATATATCCAGACCTGGAGGCAGAATAAGGCTTAATCTAACGGTTTCAGGGGATCTTGGTTCTTTTAGGGTGACGATCATTAGTTCACTTAGGCTCTCCATGCCCAGAGGCGGGGCGGTCAGAAAACCAAGTTTCATCTGAGGGTGAAAACCCTGACTGAAGGCCATAGGGAGCCCGGACCGGCGGATACATCTTTTAATCACCTCCACCATTTCCAGGTGCCCTAAAAGGGCCATGGGCCCGGTTTTGGAAAACTCGGCCAGGTAACGGAACGTTTCCGGAGGCTGGCCGCCAGGAGCCGATTTGAGGTTACGGCGGTTTTTCGGGCCGGTCCCTGGCTTTCGGTCTCCTTGATCTTTGACTTCGGAAATTCCCCGGTCCGGCTGAACGTGCCCTGGCTCGGCCAAACTGGGGCTGACTCCGTCACAGGCCCCGCAGTTCTGACAGCCGCCCGTCCGGCAGTCGGGAGTTGTTTCGGCCCTTTGAGCTTTATTAAGCTCCCTTTGTAAAAACTCCCGGCTGACAAAAGGCCCCAGATGATCCCACGGCAGCGGGGCCGCCGGATCTCTTTCGGCCAGAAGTTCGGGAATCTGACGGCCAAAATACGCCAAAGCCTCTTGCCACAGGCTGAAATTAAGGCGTTCGTTCCAAGCCTCAAAACGGGCCCCTTTCAGGAAGACCTCGTAAAAGACCCGGCCCAGCCTGCGGTCCCCTCTGGCCAGGATGCCCTCTAAAACCGAAGCCTCGGGCGAACTGTACTTGAGGTCAAGACCGGTTTTTTTAAAAAAAGGCCCGAAAACCTTAAAGCGTCCGTCAATATCAGAAAAATTGGAAGCCGCCTGCCACTGGAAAGGGGTATGGGCTTTGGGAACAAACGTGGCCACGGAGACATTTATTCTGGCCCGGCTTAATTTTTTTACTTTACCGGCCAGCTGGCCTAAGGCGATCAGATCTTCTTCCGTTTCCGTGGGCAGACCGGTTAAAAAATAAAGCTTAAGGGTCCGCCAGCCGTAAGAAAATGCAGCCGTGCAGGCCGCCAGCAGATCGTCTTCGGTCAAGTCTTTATTTATGACCGCCCGAAGCCTGGCCGTAGCCGCTTCCGGAGCGATGGTAAAGCCGGTTTTCCTGACCCTGGCAATTTCTCCGGCCAAATTTTGCGACAGGCTTTTCACCCGAAGCGACGGCAGAGACAAAGCCACTTCCGAGTCAGACCACGTGTTCATAAAAGAACTGACTAAACTTTCAATCTGGGTATGGTCTCCGGCTGAAAGAGACAGAAAAGCCGCCTCATCATAGCCGGTGGCTGTTAAATTTTCCCGGGTCAGTTCAAGAACCTTATTTTGCTCTCTTTCCCTGACCGGACGGTAAATATAGCCGGCCTGGCAAAAACGGCAGCCCCGGCTGCAGCCTCTGGCAATTTCCACCACCACCCGGTTATGGACGGGTTTCAGCCACGGTGAGATTTGGCAAAGAGGAAAAGGCGCTCCGGTCAGATCCCTGACTGCAGCTCTGGAAACCCGGCTGTAACCGGGCTTCAAACACTCTAAGCCGGTAAATTTGTCATTTTCATACTGGGGTTCAAACAGGGAAGGAATATAGATCCCGGGCCGTCCGGCCAGTCGGTCAAAAAGCTCCTTTTTCGGCTCTTTCCGAAATGCCCAGTCTTTAATGATTGTAAAATCACCCAGCCAAGTATCTTCGGCTTCACCTAAAAAAAACAGGTCAAAAAAATCGGCCAGACCTTCCGGATTGGCCGCCCCCGGACCGCCGGCCACAATTAACGGCGCGTCCTCGTCTCTTTGGGCTCTTAATGGATTGATGCCCCCCAAAGAAAGCATATTTAAAATATTGGTATAGGACAGCTCATACTGGAGAGAAAAGCCCACTACATGAAAATCATTAAGGGGTCTTTTATTTTCCAGGCTTCTTAAAGCCCGGCCGGCTTTTTTTAAGCGCTCTTCATAATCAACCCATGGGGCATAGACTCTTTCGGCCGAAAAGCCCCTTTGGTGATTAAAAAGATGGTAGAGGATCTTGTGGCCCAGATGGCAGTGAGCTATTTCGTAGACCTCGGGGAAGGCTAAAGCGCAAGTTAAAATAAACCCCCGCTCGTCCGGCTCATTGCCAGGTACGGCTCCGTGTTCTGCCCCCAGATAGCGGGCCGGATGTTCAATATCCAGAAGTTCTTCGGCCAACTCCGGCCAGTTACGAAATTTCAAGGCAATCTCCGCTTTATTAAACTAAAAAAGTCCAGTTCCCAGAGGCAGGAATCAGGGCCAAAAGGCTCAAAGGGCTTTAGTGATTAGAAATTGCCTCAAAAATCTCCTTCAAGGAAGCCAGAGCGGCTTTCCGGGGATCCGGCGCCTGTCTGATAGGCCGGCCGATAACTAAAAGATCGGCGCCGTCTTGAATGGCCTCACTGGGCGTACCGACCCTTTTTTGATCATCAGAAGAAACTTCGGACCACTTGGGCCTGATGCCCGGAATCAATAAAAAGACATCCGGACCCAGTTCTTTTCTTAAGGCCTTTATTTCCAAAGGCGAGGCCACCAGGCCGCCCACTCCGGCTTCCCGGGCTCTTTTGGCCAGACTTACGGCATAAGCGCCCGGAACCGTATATTTTGGCCTAAGTTCCGGAAAATCTTCCTCCGGGTTAAGGCTGGTTAAGACAGTGACCGCCAAAAGACGGACCTTTTGGGCGGCTTCGGACGCCTTTCTCATCATCTCCCGGCCGCCCTGGGCGTGAACCGATAAAAGCGAAACTCCCCAGGCCTCGGCCGATCTGACTGCCCCGGCTATGGTGGCAGGAATATCGTGGAGTTTTAAATCCAAAAAGATTTTAGCTTCAGGGGCAAATTTTTTGAGTTCGGAAATTAAAGAAGGACCTTCGGCTATAAAAAGTTCCAACCCAACCTTAAACCAACCGACTAAATCAGCCAGCTCCCGAACCCAGTCCAGAGCCTCGGAGCTGGTTTGCACATCCAGGGGGAAAGCCAGTTTATATTTAACGGCCGCCAAATCCCAAGCATCAGTCATCGTCATCTAAATCGTCCAGACCTTCCAATTCCACTTCATCGTTCAAATCGCTCTCTAACCCGTCGTCCGGGGCGTCCAAATCGAAATCATCGTCCAAATTCACGTCCAGGCCTTCGGAATCAGGACTGTCGGGCGCGGCTATAGTGTGGGTGCCGTCTTCCAGGTCATCCAGAACATCCAGAGTACTGGGCTGGACCATAAACGTTTCGGCCGGAGTCGGCACAGGCGAGGTAGGCGGCAGATCGCCGGTCTTAGCTAAGGTTTCCCTGATCTTCTTAATAGAAGTATTGGACTCCGGGGCTTCCATCTTCAGCATCTGAGGTTGAGGCGCAGCCGGCGGAACCCGGGCATCCGGTCTTTGGGCCTCCGCAGGCTCGGCAAAAAGATCGTCGTCCAAAAAATCTCCAAAATCCGGCTCTTGGGCTGCAGCCGCAGGCTGAGACGGAGCCTGGACTTGAGGCTGGGGCGGCATAACCGGCGGCACCGCCGATTCGCCGACCACTTCCATAAAATCAGGTTCAACCTCCAAGGCTTCTGACCCTATTTCGGCCGCATCCGGCTCTATTTCCGGCACCACCTCAACCGCATCGGGCATGACCTCCACGGCCTGGGGTTCGACCGTAACCGGAGTCACCGGGGTCTCGTCTTCATAAATATCAATATCAACCGGAGTTATTGTGCCCCCGACCGCATCTTCCACCGCCGGTTCGGCCACCAAACTGGCAATATCCAAATCCTGTTCCGCCATAGGAGCCGGAAAAACCGCCTGAGGCGGAGCGGCGGGCGGAGCCAGCGGCGGAGGCGCTACCGGAAGCGGAGGGGGTGTTGGCGGCGCAGGAGAAACAGCCTGAGGCGGAGGAGGAGCAACCAGAGGAGGAGGTAAATCCGGCGGAAAGTCCTGAGGCGCTCTGGGCATTTCGGCCGCCAGAGCCGGAGATTCCTCAAAATCCGGCGGCATAGTCCGGTAAGGATCAGGCGGAGGGGCCTGAGCCGCAGGTCCGGATGAACTCACAGTCTGCATATCAGCGATCAGGTTCGGTCCGCCCGTATCACCTAATATAGCAAAAAAATCCACCTGACCCGGCGGGGTACAAGTCAGGGACAGCTGCCGCCTGATGGGATTTAAATCCTTGCGGCATTTGGGACAGCTGGTGTTATATTCAAAACTGTTGTAGCCACACTTGGGGCAGAGCATAGAGCCTCCAGATTATCTTATCCCAGACCGGTACCGGGTTTAGGGGGCAAAAAACTTTTTCAAAGACCTGACCTTTGATTGTCCGGCAGAGCGGAAGGCCTTATGGTCTGATTCAACATTTCGTCAGCCGGGCCCAGTAAGGAAAAAAAATTTACCGCCCCTGGCTTGGTGGCTGTTATTGAAAGTTGTTTGCGGACCGAACGAAGATCTTTGCGGCATTTGGGACAATTGGTGTTGTATTCAAAACTGTTAAAGCCGCATTTGGGACAAAGCATAGAGCCTCCGAAAAAAGCGCTCTTAAAATTCATCAGATTTTTACTGTTTATTGATACTATACTTAATATTTATATTTTTTACAGCTAACAGCCTGATCGTTTAAGCCGTTCTAGCGACTGATATTGGAAAGATAAATTTTCTTTTAATGAAATTTAAGCTTAAAATCTAAAAAGAAAAACCATATGAACCGTCTTTCAGGTCAGGCAATTTTTAAGGACCGATTAAAATATAGATAAAGATCGAGAAAATTGCCTCGGCTTTATGGTCATTTTAAACTAAAAGCTCTAAAAAAGAAAGATCAAGTTAAAATTTTTTTTAAGGTCAGGAAATTTTAGATGAGAAGCAAAGAGGTTAGCCAGGACAAAAATCAGCCGGACCGATGATTTCGTTTATAACCGGCTGGTATTTACAGATCTTTTTAAATAATTATGACCGGAAACAAGGAACTTGACAGGCTCTCCCCCGATTTTCCAGAGGAAACAAAAAGGTCAGAAGGCGAAAAGCCAGGAATTTCGCCCTCTGACCCGGTCCCGGTATGGACAACACATACTGAAGGCTGGTTACAGGTGGGAGGCTGCGTCTCAGACAGTCTGCTGTGTCGACCTGAAAAAGATCTTACTACAATTGAAATTCATTTTCAATAAAAATAAGAAAAAATTTTCCCCAATAATTTCCATAACTTATGTTTTTTGACAAATATTTTTTTAGCCTAAATAATAAAAAATATCACGGCCCTTAACATCCGGATCCCAAGATAATAATAAAATATGTATTTTCAAAATAATTTAAAATAATTTTATCTCCCCGTCCGGTGCCGGCACTTAGTCAGGACCTAAAGAACCAAAAATACTATCCCAGGACCGGCATTGATAAAATTATTCCCCGGCAAATCAGTTCTGAAAAAACAGCTACCTCTTTTCTGTCAAATTTGCGTCCATTAAGTCAGACCTTTTTTTATCGCTGCGGCCGAAAATCGACAAAAATGTAAATAAAGTATTGGGCCAAAAAATATCCCTCCATAGCCATATCAGCTATCTGGTATAGACTTAATTTCCGTATCCAGTATCTGGTGTTTTTTGGCCCCAGAATACCTTTGAGGACTCGCAGCATGAAATTTGGCACGGAATATGCTATATAAATCTGCAACTGAAGTCGGGGAAATACCGGACACAGTCCGGCCTGTTGCTCTTTCCAGGAAATCTGCCGATAGATCCTGTCAATATGATTATCTGCTTTGATAATCAAAAAACTTCACACCACCCCGACGGTGCCTCTTCTCAGGAACCATTCTATAATAAAGTAACAGGCGAGCGGGCGGGCCCTAAAAAGCCCGCCTTTTTTTGGGTAATTATTATCTTTGACTAGGTAATTTTTATCCACCTGAGCAGACAAATAAACACTTTTCCTGCCCAAAATAGAGTATTTTAAATATTACATTTTTAATATGATTTAAAAAAGAGCCGGTATTATGAGGCCTAAAAAGCAACCGTTCACAGAATTATTCCTGACCGATGTTCAAAATGACTAAGGAAGTGTAACTAAATAAAGTTGACACATCGTAAATTATTCGGCCTAACGGTGTAATTCCATTCTCCATGAAAATCGTTTATGAGAATGTTTATGGATTTTAATTGCTCGTCGGATATCTCCGTCCCTGTTTCATATGTGTCTTCGTCAAGAACACATCGAACAGAAAGACCTTTTTCGGTTTTTGTACTGCCGATCAGGTTAACAATAACGGCAGCGCCCACGAGTGGGATGCCTTGCCAATTCCTTGTGACAGATGCGAACAGACGATGTTCGATCTTATTCCGCTTGCTTGTTCCCGGCGGATAGTGATTGACTTGAATATCCTTGGATATTTCATCCGCAAATATTTGGAGTTCCCATTTCCACAGTCTGTTCCTGTATCCGCTGCTTCCGCCGCAGTCGGCCGTAATCATGATTATGTTCGAGCCGCCGCAGTTGTTCACTCCTTCCGCATACCACCACCATTTACGAACGGATTCGACGGCAAACGTTGCGGTGCCGGCGCTCAGACCGGCATTTACAAATCCTCGATTTTTGAAGATGTCATACACGCCGAACGGCGCGGCTTTCCCAGGTTCTTTCACCGGAAAATCGTAATCAAGCTCTTCAATGGGCGTTTTGTGCGGTTGATCTGTTTTGCCGTTATTCTTGAAGCTGCCGGTATTCTTTTTCTTCTTGGCGTCGATTGATATCACGGGACTGCCCTTGGCAGCCGCTTTCTTTGCTTCGCCGTTAATATGCTCGAACGGTGCGGCCATGAGAGCTTTCTTGTCCGCTTGCAACCCGTATCCCAATTTGCGCAGCATTTCTCCGGCAACACAATGGCATACGGCAAATCCGGCTCCCAAAAGACCAGTCTCCGGATTGCGGAATCTTTTACTGGTCCACAACAAAAGGTATGCCGGATCACCCTTGGGGTGAGTGCCTACAGGTTCGGACAACGCTTCAAGAATCCCCGGCTGCGTTTCCCGAATCGGCCTGCGTCCTCCACCCGGCCTTCGGCTTCTGCCCTGTTTCATCGGTTCCGCATTCGTGTTCTTGAGTTCTTTCACGCCCTCCGTCAGCGTTTGACGAGATACACCTGACAATCGGCTCACTGTACTGATGCCGCCATAGCCTATACTTTTTGCTTCCGCCGATAAATATCTTCTGCGTTGGTATTCGTTTATAGTGTAGGCAAAACGATCTCTATGCGGTTTTTCAGCGCTGCTTCATTAATGTTTTTCACCTGTTCAGTACAGCATGAATTCGTAAACTTGCCCAGATTATTTAGTTACAATCCCTAAGGCCCTCACATAAGAGCGTAACTGGTCTGATGAAATGAGCCGTCCAGAAGATTTCTGACCAAAAAGACACAAGACATCAAATTTTTTCTCAGTCAACACCTCTTTCCTTTGGGCAGCTTGGTTTCATTCCGCCTCTTCAGCCGGCCGTCTTTAGCGGTTTTCACCTCAATATTGCCTCGGCGGATTATTATGATAATCTATTTCTTTATTGATTTTACCTTATGGTGATTTGTTTGTATCAAAATTATCCGCCGGGGTAATAATGTAATCGCGATCCTTACTTGACCTCCAAATCGGCCTGGCCCTGGCTTTTTACTGGCTTCAGGGCGGACATCGAATTCAAGGTTTCAGCCGCAAACCCGACCGTCTTCCAGAGCGGAGACGGTCAGTGATTTGCCGAAGCGCAGGGGCAGGGAGCAAAAAACGACTTTTCCCTCTTCCGGCAATAAGGAAAAATATTTCGTCTTGTCCGCATATACAGCCTGCCTGTCCCGCATTTGCTTAAAGGCCTGCATCCCTGCGGGCAGTTCCGGATCCATCTGATCTTCCTTTTGGCCATAACCTCAGGATACAATTTAAATTTTCCGGCTATGTTCGGACAACTGTAGATTACATGATTGCATTTTGGTTTCTTCAAATAAAAATTGCTCTGTGCTCCTTTAGGTTTCAGCCTTTTTAAGATGCCTTCAAGGAAGAAGTCTCTGCCGGTCCCAGGCTTTACCGGGAAATTCGCCGGCAAAAGGTTACACTAAAAGCCCTGTTCGGCCAGCCGTTCCCAGGTAATTCCTTTTGACGCACGGTGATTTAAAAGCTTCTGTACATATTTGCCCAAAAGATCTGTTTCTAAGTTAACTTCCTGTCCCACAGTCAAGTCGGCCAGAGTCGTTCTGGCCAGCGTGGCCGGGATGGTCTGAACTGCAAAAACGCCCCCCTTAACCGTATTGACCGTTAAACTGACCCCATCCACCGTCACGGAGCCTTTGGGCACTACCAGTATTTCCAAATCCCTGGGCAAAGAAAAAACCAGACTTAACCCGGAACCACTGGAGGTAATACTTTTAACCCGGCCGCACCCGTCCACATGACCGCTGACCAAATGACCGCCTAAACGGTCCGTTAATTTAAGAGCCCTTTCCAGATTGACTTTTTTGACCTGACCCAGGGTCGTTTTGCCTAAAGTTTCCCGGGAAGCAAAAGCGGTGAATCCGGGGCCGGAAATTGTTTCCACCGTCAGGCACACCCCGGAGACGGCCACGCTTTCACCTAAAACCAGTTCTTCCCCCCAGTCAAATTCCGGGGTCACGGTTAAAGAAACCGAATTGCCGTCAATTGGCTGACAGGAGAGCCTGCCCTGTCCCAAAACCAGGCCGGTGAACAAGAGAACCTCCCAAACCTTAAGGCTTATTCCTCAGAAAAATCAGGAGAAAATCCGCCGGTCGGCCGGACCATGAGGTGGATATCCGGACCTTTGCGCCCTATTTTCAGGATCTGGGCTCCCTGGACCTGGGCCAATGATTCCAGACCCGAACCGCCGACCATGGAAGGAGCGTCCCCGCCGCCGATAAAAATAGGGGCCATAAAAATGTGAACCAGATCCACGACCGGTTCTTCGACCAGAGCCGAGTAAGCTAATGTGGCCCCAGGTTCGATTAAGACCGACTGGATCTTCTCCTGGCCCAGTTTGACCAGAAGGTCTTTTAACGAAATAAGGCCGGTGGCCGTTTTGGCAATGGGCCAGACATCGTGGCCCATATTTTTCAGATTTTCGGCCGTGCCGGAGGAAGCCTCAGCCAGGCAGGCCACAACCGTATGTCCGCCGAAATCAGGATTGAAAAGCTTTAATGTTTCAGGCAGCCTTAAAAGAGGATCCAAGACTATACGCCAGGGCTGACGGTGCATCTTCCGGCGGCCCCAGGGACGGGCTGAGAGCTCGGGATCATCTTTAAAGGCCGTGTTCCGGCCAATTAAAATGCCGTCAATCCCGGCCCTTATAATGTGTCCGAAATTTCTGGCCGCCTTGTCTGTAATCCATCTGGAATCCCCCAAACGGGTAGAGATCTTGCCGTCTAAAGAAGCTGCTGTCTTTAAAATGACAAACGGCAGTCCAGTTTTAGTCCACTTTAAAAAAAACTGATTGAGTTCCCAGGCTTCGGCGGCCAGAAGACCTTTATCGATCTCCAGACCTCTTTCGGCCAGATAAGCGGCTCCGCCTTTGGCCTCGGGATTGGGATCATCTATGGAATAATAAACCTTCCTGATACCGGCCTCGGCAATGGCCTCGGTACAGGGCCCGGTCCGGCCGTAATGGGCGCAGGGCTCTAAATTGACATACAGTTCTGCCCCCTGAGCTTTCTTACCGGCTTCTTTTATAGCCACCACCTCGGCGTGGGGCTGACCAGGACCTTGGTGCCAGCCACGGGCTATCAGGCGGTTATTTTTAACCACCACCGCCCCCACCAGGGGATTGGGCGAGACAAGGCCCCAACCCTGCCTGGCCAGCCGTAAGGCTTCTTTCATAAATCCCGTCTGTTTCGGGGTCCAACGGCTCATAATCCCACCATTATCCCAAAGGAAAAAAATTTATTTGTCCGCTTCTAAAATCACACAGTTTGCCGGGAAATTCAAGCCCGACTTCATCTATACCTAATTATACTTATTATAAGTAATTTTATATTTATATTTTACTTTAACGCGGTGGGATAAAAATTATTTCTTAATTTTTTCTCAAACAAATTAATATGACTAACTTACTGAAATTGCTATATAAAAATTAAAGTCAAGGCAAATATTCTTCGCTTCGAAGCCTAAAATAGCCATAAAAACTATTGGAAGGCAAATAATTACCCTTAAGGCCCGAAAAATAATTGTTGCTTCATAGAAATAATTCAGTATAATTATTTCTGAGCATCTGATTAATTTCTGTCAATATACAATAAAGCTGGGTATTCTGCCCCAGTAGGAGTGAAACGGCCGATCACCACCGGATTGAGCCGGGGGCTCATAAGAGCCCCGGACTGACCAGGGAAAGCGGTAACCAGGCCGCGACGTTTTCCGTAGGTTTAAACCGGCAGCAGCGGGCTTCAAAAGCTCACCCTTCCTGAAGTCTGGGGCTGCAGACCAGCCAGGGGTAAGTCTGAGAAGGTCGGAGCCCCAGCGCCGACGGAAAAAAGTCGCGCCTGAAACGGTCCGAAGGGTCCGAGTATTTCAGCCCGTAACGGTATTCGTTAAAAGAATCGTATTTTCGATTCTAATTTAAACTTAAGGAGGCGGCGTTCCCTCCCCTGCCTTTCGGCCGGGGTTTCTACGCCGAAGATTCGGATGAAGTGTCCCTTTTGCGGAGAACTCGAAAACAAGGTCATTGACTCCCGTCTCAGCCGGGATTCGGTGGCTATCCGTCGTCGGCGGGAATGTCTGATCTGCAGCCGCCGTTTCACCACCTACGAAAAAGTCGAGGAGCAGATCCCCCTCCTGGTTAAAAAGGACGGTCGAAGAGAGTCCTACAGCCGGGACAAAATCCGCCGGGGCATCCTCATGGCTACCCAGAAACGTCCGGTCTCGGTCGGGGAAATCGACGCCTTTTTAGATCAGCTGGAACGGCAGTTTCAGGAGGGCAATTTCAAGGAAATCCACACCTCGGAGATCGGCGAACGGGTGGTGGAGTTTCTGCGCCAGACCGATCCGGTAGCTTATGTCAGGTTTGCCAGCGTTTACCGCCAGTTTAAAAGTCTGGAAGATTTTGACCGGGAACTAAAGGAACTCTACGTGAACTCCGGCGGCGGCACCCGGCCGAGCAATCCTCACTTTAACTGACACCCAGCCCAATCCCTGACCTGATTTGGGGGACCGGCTCTCTTTGAGACTATAGGCTTGACTGCGGCCTATAGTCAGGGGGACCGGTTCGCCTTTTGAAGCCGAAGGCGGTTATTCCAAAATAAGCCTAAATTAAACCACTCCCGCTTTTTAGCTTGACATAACGATAAAATTCCGCTTATCGCTGGCTGAGGCGGTTCATATTTCCGATAATATTTATCCTTGACATGAGTTAAGTTTTATGCTGAAATTGGCACGTTAGGATTAAGGTTTAACCCAAAAAAACTTTTAATTTATTTTCAATGACTGACCTGGAAATCCGAACTATAGATCTATATTATATTTTTTCCAAAACGCTGTAAAACCTCGACCGCGAGGCCGGGGATATAATGCTCATTCTGAAGAACCCCAGCTAAATTCAAATGCCGTGAATGCGGCTATGAAAAGAGCGCTGATCCGGACGGCACTTTAAATTTTTTGACGGCCGGACAAACCGTTGCTACAGCCTGCGGAAGATTTAGACTTTAGTCTGGCGGTGATCCAGTAAGCCCTTGAGGAAACCGGGAGCAGTAAATTTTCCGGTTCAGGGCGAATCCCCGACCTCAGGCCGGAGGATTGCCGTCAAACGGCCTGACTGTCAATTACCCCCCAGCTAAGACCGGCGGCTTGAAAAAACATTGTCCGGGGAAAAGGGGCAATAAGCTTGATGCGTTTTTCGGAGGATTAAGACCTGCAGCGGGGGCTTAAAATGCTCTGCCCTCTTGGAGTCTGAGGCTCAGGGCAGGCCAAAAATTGGTTTAAAACGGGCCGGTTATTTTTCAAGCACTAAGGATGCGGCTTTTAACTTGAGACAGTATTTTTTTAAAAACCTCTGGAGTTCAGGCTCCGCTTTTTGGACAAGTTCCCGGTTCGAACGATTTACTGCACTTTGGCTATTGAGGTCACCTCAGGCTCTTGTCCCTTTTCGGAATTGACTTTATGCCTCCTATTCCCACAGAAGACCTCAATACCAAGCCACATGGTGAGGGACCGAAATTCACCTCGCTGGTCGACGCAACTTACGAGATGGCCAAAAAAATTCTGCCTTTTCTGGCCAGACGGCAAATTCCCTTAACTCCGGACAACTACCGTATTTTTTACGACTATTTCCTGGGCCTTAAGCCTGAACTAAGCAAAAGGGTTGACGAGCTTCTTGAGTCTGACTGCCGCTTTAATCCCGAGATCTCCGAAGAAATCTTCCGCTCTTTTTATCAGCCTGACGAGTTTCAGGTCGTCAGTATTGCCAAAGTATCCGACCAGATTGCCCTGATTTCCGAATCCCTGACCCATAACTTAGGCACGACCATAGACAATACCAGCCATTACCGGGAGATTCTGTCGGAAACCGTCAACCAGATGACTGCTGTCCGGCTGGAAGATAATTCTTTAAAAAATCTGGTCGACAATCTTCTGGAGGAAACTAACACCGCCCTGTCCAGCCAGAACGATCTGGCCTCCCATATTGAAAAGACCAGGAATCTGATCATGAGTCTGACAACCGAACTTAAAGATCAGACCCGTCTGGCCAATATTGACGAACTGACCCAGCTTTACAACCGGCGTTTTCTGGCCCAGAAGATTAATCAGCTCATTCCGGGAGGGGAAAATCAGACAGCTTTAAGCGTCCTCATGTTTGACCTGGATCGCTTCAAAAAAATAAATGACACCTGGGGTCACAACATAGGCGACAAAGTTTTAATGCTCTGCGCAAAGATCATTAAAAATAACGCCGGCAGCAATTACCTGCCCGTTAGGTTCGGCGGGGAGGAGTTTCTGGTCATCTGTCCGGGGCTGGAGAAAGCCGGTGCCGTTATTCTGGCCGAAAACATCCGCTATCAGGTGGAAAGCACTCAGGTGACTATCAGGGGTAAAACCATTCCAGTGACCATCAGCGGCGGGGTGGCCCAGTTCACCGTAGGCGATGCCTGGGAAGAGCTGATCGCTCGGGCTGACAAGGCTCTGTATGAGGCCAAACAAAGCGGCCGCAACCGGATTATTGAACTGTAAAAATCAATTAACCCTCAGACTGACAGCTTTGGCCGGACTGGCTTAAGCTCAGGCCTGGGGGTTTTTTTGCATCAAAATTCCAACATATTTTCAGGAGCGGTATGTGATCATCACGGTTAATCCGGACAATCCCCAGGGGCGGCTATTAAGCAAAGTAGCCGACATCCTGAAAGCCGGCGGCATTATCGCTTATCCCACCGACACCCAGTACGGCCTGGGCTGCGATTTAAGCCAAAAAAAATCCATTGAAAAAATATACCGGCTTAAACAGCGCAATTTAAAAACCCCTTTTTCCATTATCTGCGCTGATTTAACCCACATTGCCGAATACGCCCGGGTTTCCAACTTCGCTTACAGGACCTTAAAACGTCTTCTGCCCGGCCCCTATACTTTTATTCTGCCGGGCAGCCGGTTAATGCCCCAGATTATGCTCACCAAGCGCCATGAGTGCGGCATCAGGGTGCCCGGCCATCCCATTGCCTTAGGTCTCGTTCAGGCCTTGGGCCGGCCTTTAATCAATACATCGGCCCATTTGCCCGAACAGCCCACCTCCCTCCTGGCTTCGGAAATTGAAGAGCAGTTCGGCAAACAGCTGGACGCGGTCATTGACGGGGGGCCGGTTCCCGGACAGCCGTCAACCGTGGTTTCCTTAATTGACGACGAACCGGTCATCCTCCGCCAGGGCCTGGGGGTTTTCCCCTAATCGTAATAGAAAGGCACAAGCTTGCGGCTTCTTTTTATGTGCCTCAGCTTCATAATGGCCTTTATTTCCACCTGCCGGATCCTCTCCCGGGTCACCCCGAACATCTGACCAACTTCCTCTAAAGTATACTCCCGGGGCTTGTCGAGACCATAGCGGTACCTTAAGACCTCGGCTTCCCGAAAACTTAAGGTGCCCAAAGCCAGACGGATCTGCTCCAGTAAGTTCTGGTCAATAGCCGCCCGGTCCGGCTGGACACTGGCCGTATCGGGCAGGATATCAACGAGACTCGTCTCCCCGTCGTCGCCCACCGGCGCAGTCAAGGAGATGGTGTCTTTGCAGCTTTTTAAAGCCTGAGCCACCCGGTTTAAAGGCAGATTAGCCTGAGCGGCAATGTCTTCTTCCGACGGTGTCCGGCCTAAAATCTGGGTCAGCTGCCTGGAAACCCGGGATATTTTATTAATGGTTTCAGATAAATGGACCGGAATGCGGATAGTCCGGGAATGGTCGGCTATGGCCCTGGAAATAGCCTGACGGATCCACCAGGTGGCATAAGTGGAAAACTTTGTGCCCCGACGGTAATCAAACTTCTCAACGGCTCGGAGGAGGCCGATGTTGCCTTCCTGGATGAGATCCAAAAAGCCCAGTTTAGGATTGGGAAACTTTTTGGCCACGGCCACGACCAGACGCAGATTGGCCTGAATCAGTTCGGCTTTGGCCTCCTGAACAGTCTGGGCATAGGCCGAGATATCACGGACCAGAGCGTAGAGCTGCTCCTGAGGCATCTGGCTGATCTTCTCCAAAGCCCTGAGCTGCTTTTTGAGTTTCAGGGCCGCTTTAACCTGAGGCCCGCAACTGACCAGCTTCTCGGTTGGCCGCAAAGGCTCATTGACAGGCTGACCGTCACTGTGGTCAGATTCCAGGAGCTCCCTGGCCTCACTGCTTAAAGACCCGACGAGGGACAAATATTTCTCCTCCAGATCCCGGGCCTCTGTTTCCCATTCCCGAAAACGGCCGATCATGGTCTCCTGAAATTTTTTCAATAAATTCAGGTTGCGGCCCAGAGCAGCAATGTCATTATCGTAGCGCTCCAGGCGGGCGGCAATGGTTTTCAGGCGGGTTTGGGAGGCGTACTCGTACTCCGTCTCGGCTTTTTTCAGGTAGCGTTCCTGGTTTTGCAACTGCCTTTCCAAATCCCGGAAAATTTGCAGAATCTGCTCCATGGAACGGCCGCACGTCTCGGACTCGTCACCGGTTCCGGGCTCAGAGACCACGTCTTTAACCGCGATCTCCCCTGTTTCCAGTTTTTCCCGCAGATCGGAAAGCCGCCGGCGGCCGGGCCGGGTTTTTAAAAGGGACATTAAAATCTGGTTTTCCCCGGACTCGATCTTTTTGGCCAGAACCACCTCTTCCTCCCGTGAAATGAGACGGTAAAGGGCCATTTCCCGCAGATAGATCTTCAGGGGATCGACTGTGGCCTCCCCTGAAGATAAGGGCTGAACTTTGGGCCGGGCTCCGGTTTCTTCTTCCGGCGACCGGTCTAAACTATCCAGCTTCTCTAAACTTTCCAGAGGGTCGAGCCTTTCCAAAGGCCCCAACTGGTCTGTCTGATCCAGGCCGTCCAGCCCTTCCAGCTGTTCGGCCGGGTTCAACTCGTCCAACTCGGTCAGTTCGGTTAAGGCCACGGGTTTTCCGTAATAGTCCAAAAGATTTTCGTCACTGTCCTGGATCAGGGCCAGATCCAGAGTCGCCTCCGGGTCTAAGTCGGCCAATTCCTCCATCTCGTCCTGGGGCCAATTCCGCCCTCTTTTCATGGGCAACTCCTTTAAATCCCTTTGAAGTCAGTCCTAAAAAGATCACTTAGAGGAACAACTCAAAACTGATTGGGATCTTTTCCTTCCAAAAAATAACAGTGTCGTAACGGTAATTTACCGGCCTTAGCCTAATTCTTCATTTCAGTCATTTAAATATATTAATCTAAAAACATAAAAATTTTATGTAAAAATAAATTATTCATATAAATGCTTAATTTAGCCCAAGGGCTAAAATTGCCCAAAACCCGGAACCGTATGTCATATATTTTGTTCAGGCCAATTTTTCCTTGGTTATTTGGTTTTGGTGATATTAAAATGACTTAAAGTCAGACAAGAAAATTTGGCCGTAAAATCCGGCCTTCATTAGAAAAAAATCCTATTCGTATTATAAGACATGTTTTTTTAATGTCAAGGCTCTAAAGATAAAAAATCCATTTTTTATGATCTTTTAAATGGAAAAATAACACCATAAAAATATATAATTTCCCTAAAATATAAATTTTGACCTGGCCAGGCCGGAAATTTATAATAATTTCTCAGATTTTAAAACTCCGCCTCCCTAAAAGACCCAAAAAACAGCCCGGACTCCATTTGCCAGAGCTATAGGCCCTATGCGGCCGATTGAAGGCCATCAGCCCTCAATCCCCTGACTTCTGGGTCAGACCGAGGCCCTCCGGCAGCTGACCGGCCGATGGCAATAAAGGCAGTCGGTGACCTAAGGGCGGCCGCTACTTCATCAGTTTTGGGCCCGGATGATCAGCCTGAACCAAATCACCGAAATCAGTTATCAGCCCCTCGGTCTTTCTTGCCGGCCGGTGGTTATTTCTGATCGGGACGGTTCGTGAAGATTTAACTCAATACTGCGGCCCTAAAAATTTTTTCGAAAAAACTGGAGATCTCATCTTATTTTAAATTTTCCGGAAGTCCGCTCAACTGGCTCCTCTGTAACTGCCCCGGCTGCAATGTCATGTTTTTTGGCTGAAACTTAAACAGCTCCTTCTGACTGATACAGTTCAGTGCCTTCAGATTTTAAATTGGCGGTCAAAAGACCGGCCCATTCCAGCGGAATAACGCCCTGACCGGCTGTTTAGCCGGTTGCTTTAAAGTCCTAAGTCAACAAAAAATCCGGAAATTTAAGCGGGCTTCGGAAGTATGAGTCCAAAACCCCGGCCGCAGCTGAACGGAAAAATTTAAACCGCCCTTTACTTAAGTCAGATCAATTAATGAAAAACCCCGGGCCCGTTCTGCTGCTGTCATCTCAAAATTGGTCACAGGCCGGCCTAAACGCCGGCAGCCGGAAAATGAATCAAAATACAAGATCTCCTGCCACAAGTTAGATGAACTCATGGTTCCCGCCTTTTCTCCATAGATTAAAACAGCGCCAAGCCAGAATCAGTCCGAAAACCAATCAGAATGTGATATAGTTGTCACTGTCAAAATAATCGGCCGGAGGCTTGTGTTTTTGGGCGGCCCTGGCCGATTCGGCCCATATCCGGCTCCAAGGTCCGGTATCTGCTGAAGACGGCGGCCGACTCCGGAAATCAGAGACCTTTGGGCTGCAGGCCAAACTTTTAGTTCTCAGGATCCGACTGATCCTTTGAAGCTGATTTTGCTGCCCCGTAGTCCCGGACCGGATTACCCGGGCAGCGGCGTATGTGTTAAATAAAGCCCTGTTCTCCATTCCGCTTAAAACCTTGATTCTCATTTGCCTGTCCGCAGCCCCCCAAAGGGACGGGGCCTAAAAATATGATGCTGGGGCCCTTAAGTCGGAGGTGATATGACAAAACCGGCAATGAGCAAAAAAAACTGAAAAAACTTCCCGTAACCCGCCAGAGATTGCAGGAGATATTAACCCGGCGGATAATTATGATAGATCAAATATTTCTTATTATTTATAGATGATCACGGTATAATAATTCTTTAGCCATACTACAAATAGAATATAGAAATTGCATAATTTTTGAATATACTAAAGACTGAATAAACAAAAGATAAATTTTTTTATCATAATTATCAACCAAGGTAATATTAAATTAGTTCTGTTTAATAAATAAAACGGTAATAACAATTCTTTAATCTGATATTTAGCCTATAGACAACAAATTTGATGCCTTCGCAATAACCCCCTTTAAGTCGAGTTCAAAAAAGATAATGATATCAAATAGTTATAGATAAAAGGGGTTTTCGCGAGGCCGTCAAATTTAACCTGAATTTTTGTCGGAATACTCTTCGGCCTGCTCAAAAAGTCAAAAGCTCTTTTTGGCCAATTATCCGGGAAAAGCCGTCAATAACGGGACTGGTCATTCATTGCCTTGTAATTATTGGAAAGATCTGACTGATTATTTCAGCTGAAGGAGACCGGTTTTTTGCGTAACCATGCAGCATGACAGCGTAGATTTAGCCCTGCGGCTCGGCCGTTTTCTGTGGTACTTACAGACTGGGCGGATATTGTCCCGGAAAAGCACGGCAGAGGTTCTGGCAGTAAGGCCGGAGGAATATCAAAAAAGGCGGCCTCTGGTGGGGCCGCCCAAAGATCAATTAAGAGCTGCCTGGAGAGCTGCCATAAGTTTTTCCATATTGACCTCGATCAGCTTTTTTTCGGCCGCAGAGGGGATTAGATAGTCCTGGCCGTCTCCTTTTTTCGGAATTATATCCGGGTTCTGGAGACCGACCATGGTCAGCTGGATTTTTTCCATCAGATAACGCATCCGGGTCGGGGGGATTTTGTTGTCCTGGATGAATTTGACCACTTGCTTTTCGAAGTCATTGGGATTGACATTTTCGGGATCTTTCTGAGCCGCCTTGATGGATTCGGCGGAGACCTCCATAAATTTAATAAAATTGTCAATGTCCTGCTGGTTTAAGGGAGCTTCTTTGGTTAACTGGTCAGGGGTGATGGCATCCAGATCAATATCACCGGACTGAGCCTGAATGTTTTGGCTCTGGACCACAGCCAAACCGGCCAGAAGTAAGAAGAAGACAAGTTTTTTCAGGAACATGAGAGATCCTTTGGGTAATGATGGCCGAACAAATCGGCTGGGCCAATGGCTCAATTAAACGAAAGAGTTGTAAAACAATGAAAAATTATATTGTTTTTAGGGTTAACTGTCTAAGACCAAAGGGTCTGAGAAATTTTTTAATAATTTCTTTCAACGATACAGGATCTTATCTGAAATGGCCCAAAAAGCAAGAAAAATAAAAAAATGGCTTTCAGCAGGGGATCAAGGGCCAAAATACCGAGTTTGGCCTGAATACTATCCGACCTGACTGAAAAGTCAAGAGCTATTTTCGTAACCGTTCATATCCCTTGCAGCTTCCGAATCCTACGCTTGATTTTTCCCAATCATTTTTGGAGTCGGCCGTAACCCGGATGCCGGCACAAATTTTTAATTCACAGGTGTTTAATTTCTGGTGGTCACTGCCTTAAGACGCGTCAGTTCAAACCTTCTTGACCGAATAGTAAAGCTGTCAGAGATCTTTGGCCAGGACCCAATTGGCAGATTCCTCAAAAATGACCCGGACGCCGGCCCCTGCCGGATACGGCTGAAGCGGTTTTATAAATTTTATTGCCATAACCTTGAAATTTCAGGGTGTATTTATTTTTCTCTATCTGAACCATGGCTGCGGCGAGGGCTTTTTCCATATTCTTTTGGATTTGTTCGGCCGTCAGATCCTTATCTTTACCTTTAACATTAACCGCAGCCTTGACTAATTTCAGCTCAGTAACGTAATCGTTTCCGTCTCTGGTTCTTAAACGGACATCCGGCCTGTCTGAACCGACCGGCTGCTGACAATCGCATTCCCGGCCGGCCATGACCATCAGAAAAACCGTCCCGCAGCAGGCTTCGCACTCCAGCTGAGCCTCTCAGAGGATTCAGTACATTGCAGAATTTTCTCAAAGTCTTTAGTATTTTTTCAGCCAGACGGATACTGGTAATTCCCTCCAAAACAGGCCAATCGTACTCGTCAGTAAGTACCGCAACTTTCCGGCCGTACTTACCATAAAGCCTGGAAATGAGGGATCGGAAAAAACTGCCGGTGAGGCGCCGATGGGTAACAATTTCTCTTCATCGGCGATAGTTTTTAAAGTATCAAGCAAATCTTGATTAAACGAAGTGACGCTACCGGTCTAGAGCGCGTTTAGACTAAGGTGAATAACCGGATTAGGCGTCCAGTCATAGTCAGAATGGCCGTGGATCCACAGCCCCTCGAACAGCTTCCTGTTGCCATCTTCACATTTAAGGACAGCCTTCAGGGTGCTTACCAATAGGGATTTGCCGAACCGCCGGGGCCGGGACAGGAAATAGAGTAGCTCACTATTGACAAGCGGGTAAGAAGCTCGGTTTTGTCGGCGTAAACAAAGTTTTTCCGGCGGATTGACTCAAATTTGGCTTGCCCGATAGGCAGTCCCTTAAGAGCACTCATAACGCTCACCATTTAAGATCACCAGGAGGCCTGAGGAAAAATTATGATCAAAGAATCTTAGATACTGATATATTACATATACCACGACTGAGGCCCTGAGCGGCAATGAATTTATAATTTTTTATTAAAATAAAAAAAGGATATCAGTCAGGCCTGTAAGCGTTCCTTGACCACATTCAGCCTAAGGGAGGTCAAATAACTAAAGTTGAGTATTTATTCCTGAACTCATAATTTTACACGTTTTTTGAATAGCCTTATCGGCTGTGAAGGCGGCCAAACTATATCCTTACTAAACCCTGACTGATCATCCGAAGTTTTTCCGACTTCGTTTTTCCCATAGGCGGACCAGTTAACTGCCGAGCCCGCTATTCTTTATTTATAATCGTTTTCTCTTTATAATCATTTTCGGGTTTAAATCAGACTGCTGAAGGGTTACATCTGGTTTTGGGGACTGTTCCGTTTTGCAGCCGCCAGAATAAGTTTTCTCTTCAGAATGGCCAGAAATAATCTCATTAAGCTGATAGTCTTTAACGGCACCCGTTCATGGCAATGATTGCCTTTTTGGGGGTCACCCAATTGTCGTATATTGGTCTCAGTATAGTCATTTTTTTTCTTCAGAGTCAAACAGGGTATATTTAGACTGGCAATTGGCTGGGAGGATAGACGGAATTGGTTCATAAGGCCGCCATTGACTCTAGAAAACTGGGTTGAGCTAAGGATGACCGCCTCGCAAAAAGTCCGTTTTTTAGAAAAGTGCATTTATAGTTTATTGATATCATAAGCTTTTTTAACTCAACTTCTGAAAACGGGGGGCGGAGATATCAATGTTGGCCGCAGAAAAGGGCAGCATTTTGCGGACGGACTTCCGGGAGAGGAGGAGGCATCTGGATCTATATTTTGGAGAAGTGAACTCCTTGCTATTTTCAGTCAATATCTGGGCATAGCCACCAGTTCAGGGTTTGGCCGCTTTTTAGTTCTGTCCGGGAAAAGAAAAACAGCGGTATTTTCGGATACGCCAAATTCTTTGATTACCCGGTCAAGTCAGTTGCCGGAAATCAATGAATTTATTCCTGACTTTACCGTAAGCGCCGTTAAACTCCGGCCGCCAAGCCCGGTGGTTTATGCGCGTTCCGACCGAAATTGGGGCTCCGGTTCAGTGTTGGTTGATTTTCAACAGACTCGCCTGAAAATGAAATTTGAACTCCGCCGCAATTTTCGGCCAAATAGGCAGATGAACGCCGCAACTTTCTACAAAGTATCTCCGTTGGGCGGTCTAATTTTTTTGGCCGACCGGCGGACTTGAAAATCCCTTCCGGCTATTGACCGGAGAATATAACGAAACTTTGGCGGGCAGCCGGCCGGCCGATGAACATGCTCCATCTCCATGGAGGATCTTACGTTCACCGGCCGGTGAAGCAGGACCTCGTTTAAGACTGCCGGGAAAGAAAGGTTTCCGGCTCCCGGCTCTGTGATAATCACCTGGCTTCAGGCGGGGCAGGCGTTAATTCCGGCTTTAGAAAGCAGTCTTCTTGAATCTGAACGATCTTCTAAGTCCCCACAGACCCAGAGCAGCCAGAGTCAAAGCCAGCCAGAAGGTCGGGGCCTGCCCCCCCACTTCAGGACCTCGGAAATCCCCCCGAAACTGTTCCATTACAGCTCTGAGCAACCCCGCGCCCAATAAGTAAAGCCCAAAAATCCGGCCCCTGGGCGGTCCTTTTTTTATATACCGTAAAAGAGTAAAAAATAAGAGCAAAAGGCCCAGGCATTCCATTAACTGGACCGGGTAAAGAGGCAGCCCGGCCGGAGCCGCCCCGCCCGGCGGAAAGACGGCTCTGATCGGCCAGGTCGGGGAGGCCAGCAGACCGTAGCAGCAACCGGCGCTGTAGCAGCCGATTCGGCCCAGAGCCTGGCCTAAAGCCAGAGCCGGAGCTACGGCATCGGCTCTGGCCCAGAAATTTTGGCCGGTTTTTTTAAAATAAATAAAGGCTGATAGGGCTGAAGCGAAAACAGCCCCCTGGAACATCAGACCGCCCCGCCAGTACTGGAAAACTCTTATGGGGTGGGAGGCAAACTCTGGTAAGTGGAAGAGAACGTAAAAGATACGGGCTCCCATTAATCCGGCCACAACCAGCCAAAAACCCAGATCTCCGGCCTCTTTGGCCGACCAGCCGACCGCGGGAGCCGTTTTCTTTAAAACCAAAAGGCCGGCCACAGCCCCCAGGGCCACCATAAGTCCGTAGAGGCTGAAACCGACCGGACCTATCATGACGGGTTGAGGCCACACGGTCAGTGCTTAAAGGCTCTTTGTCCGGTGAAGACCATAGCCGCCGGAGGTTGGTGGTGGTTTACGGCTTCAATGGAATCCCAGTCCAAAATGGAGCCGCCGGGGTGGGCAAAAGCCGTGATGCCTTCTCCCATGGCCTCTAAAACCGAGTCCCGGAAGGGGAAAAAACCGTCGGAAACCAGAGAGGCTCCTTTTAAGCCGGCCCGGCAGTTTTTAGCTTCAGCTTCAATGGCCTGAACTAAAGCAGGCTCCGGGCCGCGAGCCATTTGCCAGAAAGGCTTCTGATGGAGTTCCTGGGATCGCAGCTGGCAGAAATTCTGGTAAGCTTTGTTGATAGCCAGCTGAACCACACCCAGACGGCTTTGCTGACCTCCGCCGATGGCCAGGGTAGCCTCGTTTTTGACCGCCACTACGCTGTTGGAACTGACGGCGCAGATTACGGCCCAGCCGAAGATGAGATCGTCATATTCCTGGGGGGTCGGAGTACGGACTGCTTTATAGGTCCGCCCCTGGTACTCAATTTCGGCCGGCTGGAAATCAGAGGGGGCTTTAATGGCATTAACCAGAGACTGGTGGAGAATAAGGCCCCCGTCGATTAAGCTTTTTATCTGGATAGTCCTCTCTAAGCCGTTGAGTTTATCCATATTGGGGATTTTAAAAACCCTTATGTCCGGCTTTTTGTTTAAAGCGGCGACAGTGCCCGCCTCATAGTCCGGGGCGGCCACCACTTCCACAAAAAGTTCGTCCATTAAAGCCACGGTCTCCAGGTCAACCGGCCGGTTAAAGACGACCACTCCGCCAAAAGCGCTCAGCTGATCTCCCCGGTAAGCTTTGCGGAAAGCTTCGGAAATTTTAGAGCACTGGGCGGCGCCGGAAGGATTGTTGTGCTTAATTATGACTGCGGCCGGTTTAGTCAGCCACCTCAGAAGATTTAAAGCCGCGTCCAGATCGGTAAAATTGGTCATGGAAGGATGTTTTTGGCCTCCGGACATGCGGCCAGGTTCGCCCAGAGCGGACAGGAGAGCTTTTTGGGATCCGGCATAAGAAGTCCGGCCTAATGCCGGCTGCCCGGATGTCAGGCGATAGAGGGCGGCTTCCTGCCCCGGGTTTTCGCCGTAGCGCAGGCCCTGCGGCTCCTGTCCCTCGGAGCCGAAAAATTGCTTGCGGTAGACCAGATTCTGTTCGTCTAAACTGAGCCTGATTTCCAGAGGAAAACTGTCCCCTGAAACTTTGCGGTAAGTGCTTTTGGCCAAAGTAAAAGTTCCTTATGATTTTGGATATTTAGTTCTCAGCCCGGCTGGACAGGGAGGTGCCGGGAGTCCCGAAACTGCCCAGTCCTAAAAGATCGACCACTAAAGCTATGCGGCGGTCATCGTCGCTGTCGGCGTAGACCAGAGCCAGCCCGTAGCACTGGGCGCTGTAGTGGAGATTGACGTAAGTCTCTAAACCTTTCTGGGACTGGAAGTCAAAACGGCTGGAAACGGTGGTGGACCAGCCGCCGGACAATTCCAAATGGAAATCCCCCCGGATTTGGTTCGTGTGCTGGCCGCGGTTAGGTCCCTGCTGGATAGTGGGGGATTCGTAGTCATAGATCAAAGACAGATAATCGCCCCTTAAGTCGTTGAACGTCAGGTTCAGGTCGTGGCGGATGAAATTGCCGGACCGGCCGTCTAAACTTGATAAAAGACGCAGGGAAACATAAGGGTTGAAAGAAGTCTCCAGCTCCAGTTCGTAAGGGCCCACTCCCCGATCAAAATAGCCGACTGTAAAATAGCGGGCCCAGGTCTTCTCGGCCCACTCCAGATTGGAGGCGAATTCATAGCTGGCGTAAAGCCCTAACCGGAGTAAAGACCGGTATTCATAGCCCGTAATTTGGCCCTGGGGATTTTTGATGGGGTGTTTGGTTAAAAGATTGTTTCTAAAACCGTAGCGCAGGGTCCGGCGCCGCAGTTTTCGGTCATTTAAGTCCCAGTAGGGCAGATCTTCCTGATTGGGGGCTTCCACAAATTCAAAAGCCACAAAAGGGGTGACCTGATGAAGGGTGGCTTCGGCCTGACCGAAGCCGCCTTCATAAATCCGGGATAAGGTGGAGGACAGTTCCACGCTGAATTCGCCGGTCACCGAATTTTCGCTGTTGGCCTTCTGTTCCAGTCCGCCCGGCCCCGGTCTCCGTCCGTTGGGAGCGTAAGCCGAAAAAGTCAGGCCCCCTTCGGTCTTTAAGCCAAAAACCCCAAAGAAATCGTGGTGCCAAAATAAGGAAGGGGAGGCGAAAAACCGGTGTCCGGTTTCGGTAATGGCGCTGTGTTCATTATAGCGCCTGGTAAAATAATCATACCTTAAATCCAGGTTCAGGCGGGGCCGGTCCATTTCGGTATGAACGGCCCCGGGCACTGTCAGAGGCCGGGAAACCAACCCGAAATACAGGCTCGGCAGGTTCTGGACGGTATTGACGTTGCCCTGGCTGTAGAGATTATTAACGTAAGTTAAAGTCCCCCGAAAAAGAGTGTCATCGGTTTTTTTCTGGGCGAAGAAAGTGCTGAGCCTTAAGGGGTCGAGTTCCTCGCTGACTGTCCGGCCGAAATATTGGCTGAAGAGAGCCTGTGTATAGCGGAATCCGTCTAAGTCGTTTCGGAAAGCGTACAGGGTCAAAGGATCAGAGACCAGATCCACGTCTAAGCTTAAATCCCACCCGCCGGCCTGCCAGTTATTCTGGCCCCGGATCCAGTAAATATCTTTAACCTGCCGGCGGGGCTGGCCGAAAGAATTGTAAGTGAAGTAGTTGTTTTTGTGATCCCTTAAGTAGGTCACTAACCAGATGCCCTGACCGGCATTTAAATTATAACGGGCCTCCAAAGTCAGAGCCAGACCTCGCTTGGACCGCCAGACCGGGGTTACGGTTAAATCGTAATCTTCGTTAATGGCCCAGAAAAAAGGCAGGGCCGTCATGACTCCGTCCCTGGAAGAACTGGCCAGGGAAGGTAACAAAAAACCAGTCTGGCGCTCGTTTTTAATGGGCACAGTAAAATAAGGCAGATATAAAATAGGCAGGTAGCGGGTATTGAAGACCACTCCCGAGGCCGTAGCCATGCCGCCTTGATTGATTAAGAGGTTTTCGGCTTCTAAATTCCAGGAAGTCTCCTCGCCGTCGCAGGAGGTGAATTTGCCTTCCTGAACGTAAACCGTGTCACTGCCCCGGCGTTCCAGTAAAGCGCCCTGAACATAAAAATGGCGCTGGGGAAAAAAAGCCCGGCCGTCATAGATTTTAGCCAGGCGCAGATCCATATTGACAGTGGCTCTTTTAGCCTCAGCTGAAAAATCCGGTGTCAGCATCCGGACATTTCCGGCGATCTCGGCGCTGCCGGAAGGGTCGTGCCAGATAGCCCGGTCGCCTTCAATAAGTTCATCTCCCCGGATTAGGCGGACCTGACCAAAAAATTCCAGGCGTCCGGTTCTCTGGTCATAGCGCATCTGCTGGGCCGTAATGGTCACCGGCGGCTCGGAATCTTTTAACACCATGGTCACCGGCGGCTCGGACGAACCCGGCGGGGCCGGAGACTCCTGGGCCTGGGCCAGTAAAGGCAGGAGCAAAAGCCAGATTAACAGCCAAACCCCTAAGCGCATTTAGTTGGACTCCACCACCGGTTCTCCGGTTAGATAAGCCCGGGTTTCCCCGACCGTAAAAAGGGAACCGCTGACCACCACCAGATCATTGGGGCCGGCCTCCAGGGCCGCCTTAGCCAGAGCCTCGGGAATGGTCGGACATAGGACGGTCGGCACGGTCATAGGGCCCAGAGCCGAAGTTAAGCGATTTAAAAGCTCTTCCGGGGAAGCGGCCCTCTCATACTCAGGCCTGGTCAGGTAAAGGCGGCTGGCCAGAGGCACTAAAGGCCCTAAGACTCCGGAGATATCTTTGTCAGCCATAACCCCGACAACCAGGTGAAGATCTCCTTTGACCGCCTTTTGGAGATAAGTCTTAAAAGCCTGGGCTCCGCCGGGATTGTGAGCCCCGTCCAAAACCAGAGGAGCCTGACTTCGGTGGTCCAGAGGCCAGGTGCCGGGGGCAAAACGTTCAGCCCGCCCCGGCCATTTAACATTGGTTAAGCCATTTCGAACCGCTTCGGCCGAAACCGCAAAGCCCAAGTCGCTCAGGCTTTCGGCCAGAGCTACGGCTATAGCTCCGTTTTCGGCCTGGTAAGGACCGGCCAGAGAGGGCGAAAGATCATCCAGCTGCCACTTGGGCCCCAGGTAGGAAAAGACAGGTCCGGCGGGGCGGCAGTCTTCGTTTTGGATATGAAAGTCAGTGTCTAAAAATTTGCCGGCGGCGCCCACTTCTTTAATCCGGGCTAGAATGACCTCCTCAACCGCCCGGGGAAAACGTCCGCCGACCGCAGTCAGGCCTTTTTTAATGATCCCGGCTTTTTCTGCGGCTATGGCGGCCAAAGTACTGCCTAAATATTCGGTATGCTCCAGGGAGATATTGGTCAGGCCGACAATTAAAGGGCTGATTACATTGGTCGAATCGAGCCGTCCGCCCAGACCGGTCTCAATAACTGAGATATCCGGCTTATGCCTTTGGAAATACATAAAGGCCATGGCAGAGACAAACTCAAAAAACGTGGGAGGCTTGGATTCATCAATTACCGCCCAGACCCGGCTAAAAAGATCCAGGGTCTCTTCTTCGGAGATCATGACTCCGTCCAGTTGGATTCTCTCCCTGAAAGTGACCAGGTGGGGGGAAGTATAGAGACCGACTTTATAACCGCCGGCCGTCAGCACTGAGGCCAGCATAGCGGCGGTTGAGCCTTTGCCGTTGGTCCCGGCTATATGGACGAAGCGGGCATCTTTTTCCGGGCGGCCTAAGGCGTCCAAAAGACTGTTCATGGAATCCAGGCCGACTTTGATGCCGAATTTCTGGAGGTCAAAGAGCTTGGTCAGAGATTTTCGGTAATTCATCCGAATTTCGGCGGGAAAGTCCCGGTCTCAGGCCGGGGAGGTCGCGCCGCCTCCTTAAGTGTGAGTTCAAATCCAAACCAAAACCGGGTATCTGCCTTAAGCGCTTCAAAGAGGCGGCTTTTAGGCGGAGAGCAGCCAAAAAATCCGGGCAGTAACGAATACGCCGCTTATCCGGGCTTACTTGCTTAGAGCGTATCTTATATTTCAGCCAGCTAAAAACCGCCTTTATTTCCGGTCTTTAAGTCTGGAAAGACGAGCGTAGGGCAGCTTAAGACGCTTTTGGCTGTAGTGTTCGAAATCGACCACCACTATATCACGGATAATTTTAATTACCAGACCGGGACCGTAAATCGGGTGACTAACCCGGTGGCTGACTTTAGGGACATAGTTCAGGTCGACGGACGGCGGTTCCGGAGGCGGCAGGGGTTTGACTTTATGGGCCGGGTTTTTGTGTCCCAGAGAGGCGGTCTTACCTTTGGCCTTCCGGCCGGAATTATTTGTGGTCAGAGCCGGGCTGGAGAAATAATCCAGGCTGTCCGATTCTTCCGAAAAGTCCTGTTCCTGGCTGTCATCTTCATCATAGCTGTCGTACCCCAAGCCGGCGATCTCCGAAAATGAGGCCGGGCGGCCGTGTTTAATGACATCCACATCACCTGATTGCAGAGGATTTAAAAAACGGCTCGGCTCAAAAGTCATGGGTCCGGAAAAGGAGATGCCTTTATTGGGCATGAGGATATGGAGTTCATCTTTGGCCCTGGTCAGGGCCACGTAAAAAAGTCTTCTTTCTTCTTCCACGTTTTCTTCATCCGTGACAAAGGAGACCGGAAAGCGGCCTTCCACTGCCGACAGGACAAAAACGACCGGCCACTCCAGGCCTTTGGCCGAATGGATGGTCGACAGGGTCAGATCTAAAGGCCGCCCGTTTTCCGTCCGTCCCAGGCCGAATGAACTGGGCGGATCCAGAGTCAGCTCTGAAAGAGCCTCTTCCAAGTTGGGACGGTCCAGCATGGGGGTTAATTCCAAAAGATCGCTTTGGCGGGAAGGGTAGTCGTCGGGGAAGATATCCGGCAGTATCTGACAGTAGTACTCTGAAGTCAGCTTGACTTTTTTCAGAACCGGACAAATTTCGTCGGGCCGGATTAGTTCTTCCAGGAGGGCCGAAAGTTCCCCTAGCTTGCCGGCCAGACGGCCGGAGATGGGCGCCTCGGTCAGACGGGCCAGTTTATCACGGTGACCGCCGACAAAGTTCATGATCGCTTCGGCGGTTTGGGGACCTATGCCTTTAATGTTCTGGAGGACCTTACTGAAACTGACAGTGTCCGAGGGGTTGACGGCCGTCCTCAGGATGGACAGAAAGCCTTTGATGTGGGCTGATTCCAAAAATTTCCGGCCTCCGTACTTGGTGAAACTTATCTTATTGCGCTGCAGCAGAAGCTCCAGTTCAAAAGAGTGGGATGAGTTCCTGAACAAAACAGCCATGTCTTCCGGTTTGAGTCCTTTTTTGAGTCTTTTTTGAATAGCCGCACAGACTGTCTGGGCTTCGGCCGACAAATCAGTCACAGAATATAAGGTCGGTCTGGGTCCGGTTCCCCGGATTGACCGGAGATTTTTGTCAAATCTGTTTTTGGCCATACCTATGACTTTATTGGCCACTGTCAGGATGGGGGATTTGGAGCGGTAGTTGTCTTCTAAAGTGATAACCGCAGTTTTCGGAAACAGGGACGGAAAATCCATGATATTTCTGAAACTGGCTCCCCGGAAAGAATAGATGGATTGGGCTTCGTCGCCGACCACAGTGACGTTCTGGTGGTCGCGGCCAAGTAACCAGGTAAGCTTCGCTTGTAATGGATTGGTGTCCTGATATTCATCCACCAGCACATGGGCGTATGTTCCGGCTATTTTTTGGCGGACATTTTCGCTTTCCGATAAAAGGCGGACTAGATTAACCAGAAGATCGTCAAAATCCATCAGCGACCGGACGGATTTTTCCCTGGCGTAGAGGGCGGCGATATGTTCAATCTCCGGGATAAAGGATTTGAAATGGTTAAAATGCCGCTCAATGACTTCTTTAACCGTGATCTGGCGGTTTACCGCCTGACTTATGACATTTAAAAGGGCCTCTTTTTTGGGAAAGCGGTTATGGTTCTGAACTTCGGCCAGACTGGCTCTGATCAGACCGACTAAAGCTTCGCTGTCATCCTGAGCCATGACCGTAAAGGAAGGACTGTAGCCTATAACCGGGGCCCAGGTTCTGAGCAGACCGTGGGCCAGGGAATGGAAAGTTCCGCCGGAGACCCGGCCGGCGAAATGTCCGACCAGCTGGGATGAGCGGGTCAGCATTTCCTGAGCGGCTTTGCGGGTAAAAGTTAAAAGCAGGATGGACTGGGGCGAAAAACCTCTTTCTATCAGATAGGCCACCCGGTGGACCAGAGTCCTCGTTTTGCCGGTACCGGCCCCGGCCACGATCAGAAGAGGTCCGTTTTCGTGGGCCACGGCCTGATACTGGGCCGGATTTAATATTTCCTGGAAATTAATGGCCATTGTTTTGTATGTCTTTTCCGGACAGATATAAAGCCGCAGTTTTAACCAAGCTGTCAATAGTGGCCGCCGGGCTTTCGGCCACCACCTTGAGTCCTTCTTCTTTGGCGGCCTGAGTTGTAATGGGACCTATGGAGACGGCCGGATAGCCGGACCGTTCAGAAGGGTCTAAAAGGGCGGCCAGACCCCGGGCCGTACTGGCGCTGGTTAAAGTGACCAGATCGACTTTGGGCAGAGGCGCAGAATCAGCTGTTTCCGCCACAGTCCGGTAGAGGCAGACGAGGGTAACCTGAAAGCCTAAATCAGAAAGCCCGGCCGGTAAAATTTCTCTGGCCCGCTCGGCTCTGGCCAGAAGAACCGCTCCGGCGGGCTGGGTTTTAAACAGTTCAATCAGGCCCTCAGCCTGGAAAAGTTCGGGTGTCAAATCGGCTTTAAGGCCAAAGGACTCCAAGGTTCGGGCCGTGCCCGGACCTATGGTGACAATTTTTAAACCGCCAAGGCAGCGGACATCAAAAGCCCGGCTCATTAGATATTTTAAAAATATCTCCGCCCCGTTGGGACTGGTCAGGATAAGATACTGAAACTGAGAGATATCATTTAAACAGGCGTTTAATTCCGGGTTAGGCAGAATCGGCGCTATTTTAATTACCGGTCTTTCCCAGACCTGGGCGCCCAGGTCCCTTAAAGGCTCTGCCAGACGTCCGGACTGAGCCGTGGTTCGGGTGACCAGGACTGATTTGCCGAATAAAGGTCTTTTTTCAAACCAGTTCAGCCGGTCCCTTAAACCCACTACCGCCCCGACCACCAGAAGGACCGGCGGAGTCAAGTGATTAGCCGCTACTTTGTCCGGTAGAGTGGCCAAAGTCCCGGTCAGGGTTTTCTGCTTAGGGGTTGTGCCCCACTGAACAGCTGCGGCCTGGGTTTGGGGGCTGAAGCCGCGGCCGATTAATTTTTGGCATATATTGTAAAGGTTCTGATGGCCCATGACGACGGAAAGAGTCTGGCCGGGGAGCAAATTTTCCCACTCGGAAAGGCTTTGGCTGTCCGTCTGGCTGTGACCGGTTAAAATAGTCACCTGAGATGATATTCCCCGGTGGGTCAGGGGAATGCCGGCTGAAGCGGCGGCAGCTACGGCCGAACTTACTCCTGGCACTACCTCAAAAGCCACTCCGGCTTCGAAAAGTGCCACTGCCTCTTCTCCGCCCCGGCCGAATATATAGGGATCCCCGCCTTTAAGCCGTACGACCGTATTGCCTTTTCGGCCTTCGCTCACCAGAAGTTCGTTTATGGCCTTTTGATTTAAAATGTGCCGTCCGGCTTTTTTGCCCGCGTCAATAAGCCGGCAGCCGGGGGGAGCCAGGCGCAGAAGTTCCGGTGAGGCCAGGTAGTCGTGGACAATGACCTGGGCTTTTTTGATGAGTTCGGCCCCTTTTAGGGTAATAAGTCCCGGATCTCCCGGTCCGGCCCCGATCAGGTAGACTTTTCCGGCTGCTTTTTCAGGCTCAGGGACGCTCATGACCGGCCTTAATTTCTTCAGGCTCCGGGCCCTGATTATTGTCCAGCTGGGCCAATATCTCGGCCCCGCCCTGAGCTAAAAGGGTTTGGGCCAGATTCCGGCCTAACTCTCTGGCTGCGTTAAGTTCGTCAACGTCCAGGTAAGCTTCGGCCCTCAGGATGTGCTGGCCTTGGGGCAGAGCCACCATGGCCCTTAAATGCCACCTTTGCCCTTCTAATTTGGCCCATGCCGCAGCCGGAGTATGGCAACCGGCTCCCAGCTCAAAAGTGACTCCTCTTTCTAAAGCCAGAGACACTGCCGACTGGTGATGGTTCAAAGGGCTGATTAAATCCAAAGTTTCCCGGTCGCCTTCCCGGTATTCCAAAGCCAGACTGCCCTGCCCCGGAGCCGGCAGAAACGATTCCGGCGGCAGAGGGATTTGGGGCCAGTCGGAACGGCCCAGACGGTTTAAACCGGCGGCGGCTAAGACTGTCGCTTCCAGCCGGCCGCAGGTTAGTTGGGCTAAACGGGTATCAAGATTGCCGCGAATGGGTACTACGGCCAGATCCGGCCGGGCAGCCAGAAGTAGAGTCTGGCGTCTTAAGCTGGACGTACCCACTCTGGCTCCCAAAGGCAGCTCTTTCAATTTCAGACCCCGAACGGAGACTAAAGAATCATGGACCGGACCTCTTAGCGGCACTGGACCTAAAGCCAGTCCCGGCGGCAGATCCTGAGGCAGATCTTTGGCGCTGTGGACGGCCAGATCAATTTCTCCCTTCAGCAGGGCTTTTTCTATCTCCTGAACAAAAAGACCTTTAAGTCCCAGAGACTGACTTCTGGTACTCAGATCGTCCCCCCCGGTCCGGATGGGCTTGACCGAAACGGTCAAACCGGGGTGATGCTTTTTGAGAGCCCGGACTACAGTTTCGGTTTGAGCCAATGACAGCGGACTGCCTCTGGCCCCGATTATCAGATGAGATTTCAATGAGAAGCGCATCCTGCGCAGGAAGAAGAAGAACAGGAGCCGCAGCCTGAGCCGGACGATGAAGCCCCGGAATAAGACTGGGAAACGTCAGACGAGCCGGATCCGCCGCCGCAACGGAAACTGGAGAGCCATTTTTCGCATTTACCGCCGCCGCAGCCGGGACAGATGACGGTCTTTTGGGATCTCCTGACTAAAGTCTCAAATTCTTGTCCGCACTGGAGGCATTTGAATTCATATATGGGCATTTGGGCTACCTGCAATAAAAGCCAAAAAAGTTAAAAACAAAAACTTTAGAACAGAAATTAATTAGTACATATTAACACTGAAAGGCCGGAAGGGCAAATGTGCCGGTCTGCCGGAGATTCTGAATTGAGGGGATTGACAGAGATATTTAGATAAAAAACTATTTTTATCTTCCTAATTCAGGCGAATTTATTTTTTTAACAAAATTTTTAGGCCAGAAAGGGCCTCCTGGAGTGACTTTAGGGTTGCCGAAGAAAGAAAAGCCTCAAAAAGCGACTGGGATATTTTTGGGTCTGTGTCCGTGCCTGTTCCAGAATAAAGGAGCCGGCTGCGAAAAATTTATGGCAGGACAATGGGCTGGAATCGTTCAGGGATTCAGCCGGTTGCTCCAGGGTGTCCCTGCCAAAGGCGGCTCCATTCTTAAAATGTCTTCTGTCGGAGGCTAAATTTAGCCTGATATTAAGGGTTGATATAAGAGCACTGAAAGGCCGGGGGTGAATAGAGCCAGTTACCTGTGAGATAAGACTTGTGATTTTAAAGAATTAAAATCAAAGAATCAAAGACTTTAACTCTTGTCATTCTGAGGCAAATAGATTAAAATGCCACTTTTAAGCCACTTTAAGGTCCCATCGTCTAGTGGCCCAGGACACCGCCCTCTCACGGCGAAAACAGGGGTTCGAGTCCCCTTGGGACTACCAGTTCATTGTTTCACCAGGTCTGATAAGGACTAAAAACCTAATAAAATCAATGGTTTCCGGCCTTTTCCTTGTCTCATAAAGTCTTCTAAAATCACTTGACATCTAGCACAATTGACGGTATAAACGACGGTATCTGATTTTCTCAAAGGGAAATACCGTCATGAGCTTAACCGACCTATTTGTTAAAAATTTGAAAGCTCCAGAAAAAGCCTGTAAGTTTACTGATTCAGATGGTCTGTATTTATATGCAAGTCCAAAGGGACTGAAATCTTGGCGTTTCGACTACCGATTCCAAGGAAAACGGCTTACCCTGACTTTTGGGACCTACCCCCTAATTTCATTAAAAGAGGCCCGGAACCTTCTCATTGACGCTAGACGATCTCTAAAAGCTGGAATCGACCCGTCCGCACAGAAACAAATTCTTAAAAAAGCTACCTCTCATTTAGCCCTTAATTCCTTTGAGACCGTGGCCAGAGAGTGGTTTGAGAGGAAAAAAGAGGGTAAGAAGGAAAGTTATTCCAGCCGGATATGGGGTCGGGTCGAACAAGAATTGCTTCCATTTTTGTCAAGCAAGCCCATTGATGAAATCAGTGCCCAGGAGCTATTGGGGGTCCTTAGAAAAGTCGAAGATAGAGGAGCTGTGGTTACGGCTCACCGATGTCTCCAATATTGTGGACAGATTTTCAGATACTCCATCGCCACTGGACGGGCCAATCATGACATCTCTGCTGACTTGAGAGGTGCTCTGCGTCCGGCGATTCATAACCATATGGCCAGCCTGACCGACCCTAATGAGGTCGGTGGGCTTATGAGGGCTATTGACGCTTACAGCAGCGGGAATCTTATTGTCAGAGCGGCCCTAAAGTTAGCTCCTTTTGTTTTCGTCCGACCAGGAGAACTGCGTCACGCTGAATGGAGGGAAATTAATCTTGAACAGGCTGAATGGCGTATACCTGCTGATAAAATGAAAATGAAACAAGTACATATAGTTCCTTTAGCCACACAAGTTGTTGATATTATTACAGAACTTAAACCTTATACCGGTAACGACAGATATCTTTTTTCCAGTTTAAGGACTAATAATAGACCTATTTCAGATATGACTCTGCTCGCCGGATTACGACGTTTGGGTTATTCCAAAGAAGAAATGACTGTCCATGGATTTAGGTCGATTGCCTCAACTTTACTAAATGAATTGGGCTACAATTGAGATTGGATAGAACGGCAACTGGCTCATGGGGAGAGGAACAGCGTCAGAGCTGCTTATAATTATGCCGATTATTTACCTGAAAGACGTCTAATGATGCAACAATGGGCTGATTATCTATGCAATTTAAAACATAATAACATGTTAAAATGATATTAAAATATTATTATATTGAATAACTTAGTTTTCAAAGGCCAATAATATTTATTTTTTTACGTCTCTGGCACGGCAAGAAAAAAAAATAGATTTTTGTTGACAAGGCCCCAAAAATACTCTACCATTCTCAAAATAGCTGGAAGTCGAGTTTTAGCCTGAAAATTTTTTTCAGGAGTATAACTCATGAAAGCTCCACTATCATTAGAAGGATTTTCAGATCTTTTAACAGTCGTCCAAGTGGCGTCAATTTTTGGAATAGCAAAATCAACAGTTTGGAATTGGGCCAAAAGATTGGATGGATTCCCAAAACCAATAAAATTAGGTAAAAGGATAACTAGATGGAAAAAAGCAGATATATTAGCTTATATTGAAAGTAAATAAAATGAAGATGTTAATTAATTCACTTAGATATTAAAGTTAAACTATATTTAAACTTGTTTGTTATTTATTATGTACTTCTGAGAGATAAGGTTAAAACGTTTATGACCTCCAGCTTCAGATTCTCTCAAAACAAAATATAGTTTTAAGGCGGTCATATTGCATGACCGCCTTTTTTGTACCTAGGCATTAAGTTATTCAACTCCCGATAAGGAGATGGACCTATAATAATTCCTCAAAAGCTCTGAATAAGCAATTAATTTTTATTTAAAAGATGCTTTTATATATTAAATAGAATTACTTTTCTGAATAACGATAAGCAAAAAATATAACTTATTCGTTCATCCACCCCCTTAAGGGAGCTGGATGATATAAACAAATGAATAAAACCGGAGAATAATTAAACTACGGTCAAACCCGAATTATTTGGCCGTATTTCCTACACTTGTAGACCTTGATGACGTGCTTGTCAAATTCCTCCCCTACCTTTGACCCAGCCAGCAAACCGGTGATTGCTCCCACCAATCCACCCAGGACTCCGCCAGCAACGTTTCCAACGACAGGGACAACCGACCCCAAAGTCGCTCCTACGGCGACATCGCTGGTAGTCAATACCCTAGCTCCCGCAAGTCCACCGACAACTCCACCGATCGATTGACCACATGAAGTCAAATCCACATAGTTACTTGTGCCACATTAAATGTATTTTAGTTTTATCATGACTCAATCATCCTTAATTAGTTATAGTTACAGTTAAAACCTGTCCCAAAAGCCAAAATAGCTTCTGAGGCAGTTCCAAAAAGTTGGAGATTATTACGCTTCTGCCAGGCAAAAGATTTTTGACTGAATCTGTGCCCAAACCTAAACCGTAGATTTCCAGACCGAGATTCCGTCCTTCCCGGATAGCCGCCATGGCCTCTTCATCCGAGTCGGGCACACCATCAGTTACTATAAAAATGACCTTCCGGGATTCACTTAAGGGAACCATATCCTGGATAACCCACCAGAGAGCCTGGGCTAGCGGAGTTGTCCCGGCAGCGAAGAGTTGGAACCGTCGGTGCATGGCTTGGCCATGTTTGAGCAGAGGAGAGACAGTGGCCCAGTGATCAACTCCGCGTCCGGTGTTTCTCAGCTGACCTCCAGGAAAAGCCGTAGCGGCCACATTGATTCCAGGAACCCCGGCCAGAGCGTCACACAGGGAATAAGCCGTCAAGCTGGCCTGTTCGATTTGGCTGTTCATGGAACCGGAAGTATCAATGAGCAGATGAACAGCCAAACTCAAACCAAACCTGCTCTTTTTGGCTTTTAAAAATCTTGGGTGAATCTTGAAAGAGCTGGTGACACTCTGAGAATCCAACCGCCACCCATAGCTTGATCCGCCGCCCTGGTTAACCGTTGACCACCGTAGACGTTTTTGGAGCTTGGCTTTAAAAGTGTCGCCGTTGGCCGGACTTTAAGCAGGTTGTCTTCGTAAGCGCACGTCAAAAGACAAGGGAGCACCTAATTAAAGCCTCACTGAAAAAGACCATTAATTTTTGAACAACTTATTTGGGCGAAAAAATGATCGAAATTGTCAGTTTGGGTATTTTCAGGAAATTTCAGAAACAAGCCGACCCTGAGAACAGGATCGGCTTTGAGTTGAATGCCTTATGGATAGTCTTTAAGACAACTTATTAAAACGAAATAGTAAATTTAGCTATTAAAGTTTTTTTTTACACTAATAATTGCTTGCCATCAACTGATTGATAGAATCAATTACCAGATTGTCCACGCTTTTGTCTTTAGCCTTGGCAAAGGAAACAAGACGAGCATGAAAATCAGGAGGCACACGGAGTTCGATCCGACCATTGAACGGAATATCCGGCTCAAGGCCTTCTTCATCACAGGTTTCCAGATAATCGTCAACAGCATCAATAAAAGCCTGCTTGATTTCGGAAACTGAATCGCCGTGAAAGCCCACGATATCATTGATTCCAATGATATGACCGACCAAGCAGGCATCCTCATCGCTGTATTCAATTGAAGCGGAGTAGCCTTTGTGAGTCATGGCTTTCTTCATGGTATCACCCCTATTTTTTCCAGAAAAATTCTGGCATCTTTAATCTGGTACTTTTTAGTTTCTTTTGATGGGTGCGGCCTGTGGAATATCGCCTTATGATTATTAAAAATAAAACTTACCCTTGATCCTTTCCTATTTGAAATTCGAACCCCTACTGATAAAAATAAAGCTTCAATATCGTTCCAATTGATTGGACCTGCCAGCGGTTCGGCAAAAATAGCTTTTAATGTTTTTTTATGGCTACTTTTCATAAAGTTTTTAATAAAAATTATATTTTTTAGAACTTATATTAAAAAGATTAATAATTTAAAATCGTTATAGATTTATTTATCAAAAAAACGGACTTTTCACGCGACCGTCATTCACTTCTTCAGTTTAACCTAATAAATCCATGGTGTAAATTAAATTTTTTGATCCACAGCTAATCGAATAACTCAAGAAGGATTCAAGTTCAGCCGAAGGTCGTCGGTCATTCGCATCCCCCATTTCCTTGAACTCATATCGGCCCGTTTTTCATTAAGATTGAATTTATCAAAAATTTTTATTTTTATCAAAGCCGGATGGAGTTCAAGAGACGATTTATCCAGGAGTGCTTATAAAACAAAACATAGACAGTGCTAGGGGAGTTGAAACCCGAAGGCTGTCCGGCAAATCAGTGAATGCAGAGAAAATTTTACGGGCACTCTTAAGAGAAAGGCCGAGGATTTATTGACCTTTCTCTTACCTATGAAGAAATCTAAGTGACCAAAAACTTAAGAAACATGTATAAGGCGATTAAAATTTGAAACTATAGAACACGGCGCGTTTCAAACCGGCTTGTTGATTCAGAACGCAGTCGTAAAACTACTGATTTTTCAATCGATAAATCGATTCGGCAGGCACTCGTAAAACGAGTGCCGATCAAAAAATTTCACATATATATTATAATTTTGATCAAAGCTTTAAGGCCGCACGTGCTCAGGCACGGTGCGGTTTTTTTTATTGGAGGTGTTCCCATTATGGAAATGTTCTGTTCCGACGACGTTAAGGAGCTGGCAGGCGCGATGCTTAAGGTCCAGGCGGAAATCAATCCGGCCATCAAAGACGCATCTAATCCTTTTGCAAAAAGCCGGTATGCCACGCTCAATTCGGTTATCACCGCTTCGAGAGAGGCTCTTTTGAAAAATGAGATTTGGGTCGTTCAATTTCCGGTTCCGGTCGAATCCGGTCATCTCGGACTGGTCACCAAACTGACCCATGGCCCCAGCGGACAATGGCAGTCTTCCCTCATGGTCATGCCGCTGGCAAAATTCGATCCTCAAGGTTACGGCAGCGCAATGACTTATGCCAGGCGATATTCAATGGCGGCTCTTATCGGAATCATAGTGGAGGATGATGACGGCGAAAAGGCCTGCGGCCATACTGCCATTGCTCAGGAGACTTCCAAGCAAGCTTCAAAATCCGACGGCCATTCGACATTCAACAGTTCTTCCGGGGACAGGCTCCCGGAAGGCGAACCGCTCGATAAGCTCCAGCTTGACAAGCTACCTAAACTTAACGGTGTCACCTATAAGAGCGTCAGAAGCAATGACGGCTCACTTTGCATTATTGCTGTCGGCGACACATATCCCAAAAGAGACATTCTCTCCGGAACAGGATTCAGATGGAATCCGGGGAAAAATGTCTGGTGGCGCAATGCCGACACGGCTCAAACCGCTGCCTGACGACCTTTGCACAATTTTCCTTTTATCATGCCGTGCCCCCTGCTCAGGGGGCATTATTTTTTTCAGGAGCAAACCATGCCCAGTGAAAATGAAATGCTCGCTCTTCTGGCTGAAGGACTGGAAGCGGCTTCCAGAAATCAGGCGGCCCTGGAACTTGGCGACCGGAGTTCATACTTGGGACTTTCAGATCTGGCCGGAGCCATGTCCTGTCCCAGGACGGTAATTTTGAATAAGGTTTTGGAAAACAGAAAATCTCAGTCTCTCCGGAATCTTTTGCAGCTGTCTCGCGGCCATTGGCTTGAGTCAGGCATCGAAAGGTCTTTAGAGAATCTCGGCGTCAGTTTCATCCGTCAGATGGAAATTGCAGTTCAGCATGAAGACGCTCCTATAAAAGCCCACTTGGATTTAGTAATCCCTGGAACTGACAGCAATTCCGTTACTGTTCTGGAAATCAAAAGCGCGGCTAAAAGCCGTGATTGCGTTTACGAATCCCATGAAGCCCAGCTGTACGGCCAGTTAGGACTTCTGGCTGAATACTGGTCGGAACCTGTCTTTACTGCTTGCGGAACTGATGACGCTGTTTCATTTCCTGAACTGGCCAGTAAGCATCTTCACATTAATCTTCCGGATTCCCCAGATACTTCTACAGTCAGCGGTTTTGTCCTCACGGTCTCTCCTAATGACGCCCGGGCTTTCGGGCCTTACTTTCCAAATCGAATGATGCTGGATATGCTTCTCACTAAAGCCAGCAGTACATGGAGTATTCTACAGGAAATTAAAGCTGGCATCCCAGGCGTTGAGGATATCCCCTATCAAAAGGAGTTCTCGCCTCTTTGCGACTATTGCGGCTTCAATCATGACTGCCCGAAGTTTAAGGGAGATTCCTGTGACGGACTGGCCCCGGATCTTGAGGAACTCATTGATTTGAAAGCCAGACGGAATTCTCTGGATGACCAGATAAAAGATCGGGAAGACACCCTGAAATCTCTGGCTTCCAGGCTCAGCTGCAATGGCCGGTGGATCAGCGCCGATTCTTATCGCTTCAAAGTTACGGAACAAAAAGGCCGGAGCAGTTTGGACCGGCATCTGTTGCAGGAGAACCTCAGTCGGAAAGCTCATCTTGAAGATGATCTGATTTCGGAAGTCGTCTCTTCTTCCTTCAAACAGGGCAAGCCGTTTCAGCGTCTCTGTTTAAGTCCTGTCAACTGAAAATTATACTGGAACGATCTCTTTCTATCTTTCTTTTTATTTCTATCCGAACATCCTGGACCCTTTCAATAGGGCCAGGATGTTTTTTTATGGAGCAAGTATGAATTCCCATTCGGACACCCAAGCTGCCGCTCTCGAACAGCTCGTCCCCTGCGATCTTGATGCCGGCAGCATCTTCAGCGGCCAGGCCACCGGCACAAAAATCAAAGGGTTTGAAGCCCCTTCCCCGTTCACTCCGGCTGTCAACCGGAATTATCTGTTTCACGAGCAGGCCAGGGATCTGATTGTCTGGTTCCTGTACGACAAGGACCCGCTGTATGTCTTCGGTCCCCTGGGCTCCGGCAAGACGAGCTTAATCAAAGAGCTGGCCGCCAGGCTGAACTATCCGGTCTTTGAAGTGACCGGTCACAGCAGACTGGAATTTCCTGAACTCATCGGACATCTGGCGGTCAGGGACGGCGGCATGTTTTTTCAGTACGGGCCGCTGGCCCTGGCCCTGAAGTACGGCGGCCTGTTTCTGCTGAACGAGATAGACCTTCTTGATCCCTCCACTGCGGCTGGGCTTAACAGCATACTGGACGGCTCTCCGCTCTGCGTTCCGGAAAACGGCGGTGAAATCATAGCCCCAAATCCCATGTTCAGGTTCGCGGCCACGGCCAATACCAACGGAACAGAAGATACGACCGGACTTTACCGTGGGACCTTACGACAGAACTGCGCCTTCATGGACAGATTTTGGCTCTGCGAAATCGGCTACCCCAAGCCGGAGTTCGAGCAAAGGCTTCTGGAGAAAACTTCGCCGGAACTGCCTTCTGACCTCCGGACTAGGATGGTCGAGTTCGCCAATGAAGTCCGGCGGCTGTTTGTCGGCTCTTCGACTGACAGCGAGTCGCGGCCTGATACGGTCCTGGACATCACCTTTTCCACCCGGACTCTGCTGCGCTGGGCTCGCCTGACCGTCATGTTCCAGCCCTTAAGCCGCCAGGGCATTTCCCCGATTCTCCATTCCCTGGAAAGAGCGGTCGGCTTTAGGGCAGCAGCCGAAAGCCGGACTTTCCTCCAGGAACTCGCCCAGAGGATCTTCAATACAGACTATCAACCCACGGAGCTTCAATCATGACTCAAGCTGCCATTCATATCCTGGACCGGCTGACCGCCGTGAATCTCAATGTCGCCATCTGGACCGCCAGGACGAAGCTTACGGCTGAAGACTTCGGTCAGGCGGAACTTCCGCCGGAAGAGCTGGCGTCCCTCGGGAGCAAGAAAATCTGCGATCCCGAAAAGCTTAGGATCTTCACCGCTTTGAAGGCCAGAGCGGTGAATCTGCTGGAGAAGACAGGTATGCGGTTCCTTGGAGGCTGGGCCATACCGGAAGAGAAGACCGAAACCGTCCACGATAAGTTTCTCTTAATCAGGGATGAGTTTCAGAAGGCTAAAGCCGAGTTCCTGGCCAACTACGACCAGGCAGTCAAAGGCTGGATTGACACCCATCCCGGCTGGGAGCGGATCATCTCCGCTTCCACAGTCAGCGCGGAACTCGTCCGAAAACGCCTAAGTTTTAACTGGCAGTTTTATAAGGTCGTGACCCCTGACGGGGCCGCTGAGACAACCGGCGGGAACCTTCTGACGGAAGTGGAAGCCCTGGGGGATACGCTTTTCGGGGAAATTTCCAGGGAAGCCAGGACTGTCTGGAACAAGGCCTATGCCGGAAAAACCGAGATCACCCACAAGGCCCTTTCCCCGCTGAAATCCATGCAGGACAAACTTTCAGGCCTTTCTTTCGTGGAGCCCCGAGTCGCGCCTCTGGCCGACCTGATCGGAACGGCTCTCAGCAGCATCCCCAAGAGAGGACTGATCAGCGGACCGGCCTTACTGACCCTTCAGGGACTGGTCTCCATGCTCCGCGATCCGGCTCATCTTCTCGAACACAGCCGGACGGCCATTGACCGGGGCAGCTCATCCGAGATTCTCGAATGCCTCTCCCGTCTGTCAGTCAAAGATTATGAAGCTGACGGTCTTCAACCGGAAGGACTTTCAGACATTTTTGACGAGGATGACAGCCAGTCCATAGATTCAACTGACGAGGCCGAAGAGGAAACCATAACTTTGGACAGTCTCGGCCTTTGGTAGGAGAAATGAAAAATGAAGGAAAACTTCATAAGGGCGCTGCCCCTGGTGGCCAGCGCTCTGGGGCGCAAGTACGGAGTCAGTGTCGTAATCGGAGGGCAGCAGGCCTTTTCCGACGACAGCAATATTTTCCTGCCCGCCCTTCCGTTGGATTCGCCTTTGGAACTCGTGTCTTTAGCCCGAGGCTATCTGGACCACGAAGCGGCCCATATCCGGGAAACTGATTTCGCTCTGGCCAAGTCCGTCAAGCTGACCCCATTGGAAAAGCACGTCTGGAACATGATTGAGGATTGGCGGGTCGAACGGCTGCTGGGCGAAAGATATCCAGGGTGCCGTCAGAATTTTGTATGGCTCATCAGGAGATTCTTCGGCCAGGACTGTCATTCCGCTGATCCCGAAGATGATCTTCTGAGCTGGCTTCTGCTGACTTTAAGAAGCTGGTCCGTGCCTGAACTTGGAGCACGGGTTTCGGAACTGGCCAGCCTGGTCGAGATCCGGCTTCCGGGCTTGACTGCCAGGCTGAACAGCATCCTTGATGTTCTCCGTAACGACTGCCCGGAGACAAAAGACTCCTTAAAGTACGCTTACGAAATAATCCGGACTCTCAGTTCCTATATGACGGAATCTGATTCCGGCCGGAACAGCCGCAGTGATGTCAGTCAGGCCGGTCAGGGCGATTCGGATGCCGATTCTCAGGAAACTGCGTCAGCATCCGCTGCCGAGCCGTCAAGTCAGCCTGAAGCTTCCGGTCAAAGTTCCGGCGAACATAAGTCTTCGAGTGAAACTCCTGCCGACAGCGGCTTTGACCGAAACTCCCAGCCGGACCAGTCAGCCCGGCCTGACAGAGCAGCCGGAAGCTCCGATCCTGTCAGCATCGTCCGGTCTCTTCTCAACAAATCAGCCGACGAGCTGCCTGTATCCTTTGATTCCATGATGGAGTCCTGCCTGAATTCCGCCCGTCAAGGCCGTTCCGACGACCGCTTGGCGGTCGCTCAGGAAGGACCGCTGAACTTTTCCGAACTCACGGCTCAGGATTTGGAGAGCGTCAGGCCGACCGCCCTGGCCTTGAAAGGCAGGCTCCAAAGTCTCCTTCAGACCATGACTTTAAGAGCAACCCGACCAGGCTGCAGGGGAAAGCTGGACACGAACTCCCTCCATAAGCTCCTGGCCGGTCAGCCTAAAATCTTCAGACGGACCGGAACCAGGACAGGCCTGGATACGGCGGTCCACCTCCTGGTTGACATTTCAGGCTCCATGACCGGAATGACAGATCTGGCGAGCCTGGCGGCTTATTCCCTGTGCGAAGCCCTGCACAGCGTTCCGGGAATAAACGCTGCCGCCACCGCTTTTCCGGGAAAACCAGTTCAAATGAAAGGCCAGCGGGAGCCGAACGCTTGCACTGTCGCTCCGATTCTCGGCCATGGCGAGCCGCTGCACCGGAAGTTCAGTTTGTATCCGTCAGGAGGCACGCCTCTGGGCGAAGCCGTCTGGCGGGTTCTCCAGGTACTTTCCCGGCTTAGGGAGTCGCGGAAAATCATTATTATAGTTACTGACGGCGTGCCGGATTCGGAGCCCAACGCCATGGCCGCCATTGAAGAGGCCAGGCGTACAGGCATTGAAATTTACGGTCTGGGTCTCAGGAACGAGGCCGTAAAGGAGCTGCTGCCCGGAAGCAGCTTCGTCCTGTACAGCCTGGCGGAACTGCCGGAGAAGCTGTTCCGGCTCCTGGAGACCGCCATAAAATCCATAAATCAAAGGGGCGGACGACTATGATTAAGCCTAAATGCGATGTCTGCGGCACACGGGACTATGTTGAGCTGACCTCCTACGGCGAAGCTCTTGGCGGTCTGACTGGAGTGATACTGGGGTCAGGCATTTTTGCTGCCAGAGGAGCTTCAACCGGAGCGGCTGTCGGTTCGGCAGTGCCGGGAGTCGGAACTGCGGCTGGAGGGCTGGTTGGAGGTCTTACTGGAATTCTAGCCGGTCTGGTCACCGGAGCGAAGATCGGCGAAAAGGCCGACCGGCACATTATACGCGTGTACCGCTGCGCCCGATGCGGCAGGACTATAAGGGTCTGACTGACCATCCTATTATTATAGTTACATACACAACTTCAAATTCTGAAGCAAGTACCGACAGAGACAGGGAGCAGGCTTATCCTGCTCCCTGTCCCATTGCAGCTATTTATTGACTTATTAATTAATGGAATGAACAAATTCGCTAATAAAATTAATTGTTAAAGTATGATTTATTTTGTTTAACGGCCTGATAATATCAGCTGAAGTCAGAACCAGGGAGTCAAAATCTTCTGTTTCATCATGGAAAAAAATGGCGATAGGGCAATTGAACAAAGAAGCGAAATGAGCCAGCCAGACGTTCCAAGGACGGAGCGAAAACACCATTCTCCAAACGCGATACGGATTCGGGTTCAATTTCCAGCTTGCTGGCCGCCATAGCCTGGTCATAGTCGGATCGTAAACGCTGTCTGGCAACAGCTTTTTCGACTTTTTTGGTCAGTTCTTTAGCGTTGATGCTCGGAGCAGAATTGACATCTTGCTTATGGCTTGAACGGCAGGCGTTATGATTTTAGGCTAATTAGCATTAAATCTTCTGTTTTTAAACATTCTTGCTCCGTTAGCTATAAAGTTAACCAAGAGGGACTTTTCATCAGTTTCCAGAGACTGGAGCAAATCAACTAAGGTCTGAAGAAGGACCAATGACTCATCTGAGTGCTGTTCCTCAAAAAAACGAATAACCGGACAGCCGAATAAGCGGCTGAACTGCTCCAGACGGGCCAGGTTAGGAGGCGAGGCCCCAGTCTCATGGCGGGAGACAGTTTCATTTTCAATTCCCAGCTGTTCAGCCACCTGGGCCTGGGTCAGGTTGGCAAGTTTGCGCTGGCGGGCTATGGCTTGGCCGACCTGTTTATTCAGCGGTGCAGGATTCATTTTAAGCTCCCGGCCTGTTTTGACTGGGATCTATTGTCCTTGATTTAACTGTAAAAAATAACGAGCGAGAGGCTCTATAACTTCATATCAAATTCTGACTAGTCGTCAGACATCTCATGTCATGCTGAAAAAGGTTTTGGATGGAACTTTGCTCGTTGAAGAAAAATTAGTTACTTTTTAAATTGTTTTCATAAATATATGACCTTTTTAGATTGTAAAAATAACTATTTTGTCTTATCGATTATTTTTTTAGGCGATGCCTTGGTAAAAATCCAGTAAAATCAGTGGGTTATAAAATTTCAATGCCTATAATCCGACAGAATCTTACGGATAGATCTGCTGTCAGCCCAGAAAATGGAATAGTAAGAAAATTTATTGAGTTTTACAGATAAAAAGGCTTGACAAAAATACTCAAATTACGGTAAGCTTATAAAAAATGACGGACAGGCAGAAATTTCGGGTTCAAAGCTCACCTTGAATCTGGCCGGAGGCTCTGGGGAGCAAGCTGAAAAATATTCTGATTCATTAGCCGAATTCGGCATTAAAAATCAGATTTTATTTTTGAGTGGTATGGGACAAGTTTTAGCGGCGTTAATTTATGTCTTACAGAGACTTTTAGCGTCTGAACTGTAAGGGGAGTTGTTAGTTCTATGTCAGAAACTAGGATACATTTTAACAGCGCTTCAGAGAGGGAGATTGAAAATCTTCTCAGAAGCAGGTCCGATTTTGTCATGGACGCTGATCGCGGCGATTTAATGCAAGCTTGCGCCAAAATTGAGAAGTGTTGCGACAATTGCGGCTACAGCTCAAGGGTTTCTACGAAAGGCGCGGTAGTCGGATCAATTGCACCGGGCATTTTGTCGGGTGGTCTTGGTTTTTTGGGTTTAGCGGTTGGAAAAGTAGCTCATCTTGTCGCAACATTTAATCCGGACTATGAAATTGACAGAAATATCATCACTAATACTGTTACAGTTACTTATAAAAAGTAAGTAGAGCAGTCGGCAGGAAACGGGATGCAAGTTGCCGTTATTTTTGATATAATTTACTGTTTTTAACTCTAAAGAAATAATAATTATGGAAAACACAATTAAACAAATCAAATTTAATCTTATTTGTGATGGCAACCCTGTTCGTTCGCTGGACGATTTACGGAATAATTTTAATATTGACGATCTTCTCAGTCAGTATCATGGTGGAATATTACATAGATGGCTAAAAGTTCGCGGTTATAATGATGAATTAAGTCAAATTAGCTCAATTACAGAACAAGACGATCTAAATATTGGGAAAAAACTAGTTAAAATCTTTGATATCACTGATAATAGTGAACAAATAGATGAAAAAATTCATAGTATAATATATCATAATAACCAAATCAACCAAATTATTAAGTATAAGGAATATAATCTTTCTTTTAATCAAATCAATAGCGAATATTTCGCTGAATATGATAAATTGGTAAATATTTTACTTGGCAAGGACTCTGATTTTTCTTCTATAAAGGCGATTTTAAAGCATATTGCTGAAAGTTATTATCTAATTATTCAGACTAATTTTAGTGAATTATTCTGGAAAGTTTGTTTTAACAATCCTTTAGTTGTTTTTTGTATGCTAACAATTGATCAATACCGTGAATTTTATCTTTATGACACTATAGATAGCATACCAAGCATAGCTGCAATTGGAATGCAATTAAGTTATATTAACTATGAAGATTACCAAAAAACGACTAAATTATATATATATAATCAAATATTAGAACTTATAGGTAGAGTTATTAGAAATGAATCATCTAGAGAGCTAATTTTAGGCAAATATTATTATGAATTTAAAGGAAATACTGATTCTTGCTGGCAAAATATTGAACATAGCGGTACAAAATGCCTTATTTTACATATTGGTGAGTCTCAAACTGTAGCCACCCCTTCTTCAAAGGATAAAGACTATAAAAGTAATACTGTCAATAAAATTTTTCCTATTTTTGATGGATTAGTTTGTAAAAGCAATGATTCTAGTGACCTTTTACAATATATTTTGGTTTAAATAAATGTCTAATATACTTATAGATAAAATTGTTTCATATTTAGAAGCTTTATATCCTATTATCTACATTAATTATTTTGATTTTAATTTAGCAGATAAGTTAATTTCAAACGCTATAACTGCTGTTTCTCAAAAGTCCAAAATTGTAGAATATAATAATGCCTATGGAATTATTGATTTTGACACTAAAAACCCAATATTTGAATGTGATTTGCTAAATTTTCTAAAAATTACATCTGATTATGGTTATGAACAGGAAATTTTTCTTATTTTAAAAGATATACATGCTCAATTAAATGATCCAGAAATTATTTCGCTGCTTAAACGAATTTCTGAAACTAACCTTTACCAGAAAGATTATTATTGTTCTATAATTATAGTGTCTGATATTTTAGTTATCCCTCATGAACTGGAAAACTATATAACTATTTTTGAGATTCCTTCTCCAGATGACCAACAAATCATTTATTTAATCAATAATTTTAAGCAAGAACTTAATTTAGAAATTTCAGATGATGTAATTAGTGATTTTTCTTTACTTTTCAAAGGTTTACATGAATTTCATATAAGACAAATATTAAATTTAGCATATCAAGACGGTGGTATGATAAATAAAGAAGATAAAGATCTAATTTTAAAAGAAAAAGAGCAATTTATTAAGAAATCTGGTCTTCTTGAAATCGTTAATACTACTAATAACATCAAAAATATCGGCGGTTTAGAAAATTTAATTTCCTGGTTAAAACAAAAAGGAAAAATATTTTCTTCTTTAGACAAAGCTTTGAAATTCGGTGTTGATACTCCGAAAGGCATCATGATTATTGGTATGCCTGGATGCGGAAAGAGCCTCACCGCCAAAGCTACTGCTTCTTTATTTGAGATCCCGCTGATAAGGTTAGATGTCGGACGGCTTCTAGGTAAATATGTCGGCGAAAGCGAAGGTAACATGCAGCGGGCCTTATCAATTTCCCAAGCCATTAGTCCATGTGTTCTTTGGGTGGATGAGATTGAGAAAGCTTTCGCTGGCGTAGGACAGGGAGGAAGCGGTCATGAGGTAACAATACGTCTGTTCGGACAATTTCTAACTTGGATGCAGGAGAAAAGCAATACGGTTTTTGTCGTGGGTACGGCTAATGATATTACATCAATTCCACCGGAATTCTTACGTAAAGGCCGATTTGATGAAATATTCTTTGTTGACTTACCGAATGAAGAAGAACGCCTTAAAATTCTGGAAATTCATATTAAAAAACGGAACAAATGGAATCGTGGTATTGATTTGATTCAATTAATCAAGCCTACAGAGGGATTTAATGGAGCAGATCTGGAAGCTGTTGTGAAAGACACTGTTGAAACGGCGTTTATTAATGGCTTTAATTCAATCACAACAACAAATTTATTAGATATAATTAAAATAACAAAATCTATTTCTAGTACTTTAAAATCAAAAATAGATAATATTAGCAATGTAAAGAATAATTTCGGCTTTAAACTTGCTAGTTTTCCATCTCAAAAATAACGTCATTAAGAAATATAATGAATAATATATTAATTTAATTTTCTTAGTAACAAAAATAATAATTTACTTTCTTATACTATCATAGCTTTTAACAACTAAATGGAGCTAAGTATGCAAATAAACATTCTAGGAATAGACAATCAGCTTCCTTCAATCATCTCCAATGAGGAAGCTCAGGTAATTAATGATCTTGAAGTAGAATTTATCAATAGCTATCACTTAAATAATGGTCATTTAGACGATAATTCGTGGCTCAAGAGAGAACTAGTTAAACATTTACCTCAAGAGAGTGAATCTGAATGCGAAAACTATTCTGAAGAAATATTACATACGCTTAAAGTGCTTGATGAAAAACAGAAGTCCCTCGCAGATGCTGTCAACAAAGGCCGGGCAAAAGAAGGCTGGTTTGCCGCCGATCTCCAAAAATCCTTAGCTAACAATTCCATTCAGGATCAAGTCAAATTGATTGGCACTTTGGATAATGCTGTCCAAATGGCTAATAAGGAATTACGCGAGACAATATTTACTTCCAGCGGCACAGTCAGCCAGAATCCTAATCTTGACGGATACATCGCTGAACAGTATCATGCTCAGACTTTTAACATGAACGCCGAAGCTAATGGAAGTGGATACCGGGCTGAAGTGTTGCCTTTAAAGGGGTCTGACGGCAAAAACGGCGTTGATATTGTAATTAAAGATAAAAATGGCAAAATTGTCAGAAAATATCAATCCAAATATGGATCTGACTCACAAGCTACCGACAAAGCCTTTGAAAAGGGAGACTATAGAGGTCAGAGAAGGCTTGTCCCTAAAGGCCAGGAAAATGGTCTTTCTAAAAAATCCTCAACTGTCATTGAGGCTCCGGATGGCACCACTAGTAATCCGTTATCAAAAGAGTCCGCCAAAGAAAAGCAAAAAAAAGTTCAACAATCAGGCGAAGCTGAATCAATTGAATTGGATTATAATGAATACTCAACAAAACAAGTTGCAAAAAGAATAGCTCAAGATGCAGCTAAAAGTGCGGTTTTAGCTGCGGGGATTGCTGTCGGTTCTCATATCGCTCAGTCGCTTTGGAATGATGAAAAAATAGAAGGTGAGAAAATTATCGACACTGCGGTTTCTACGGCTATAGACAGCGGTGTTAAGGCAGCGGCGGCGGGAGCATTGACTGTAGTGGTGAGAAAAGGGCTTATTAGCGTCATTCCAAAAGGCACTCCTGTCGGAATTATCGCTACAGTCGCCAATGTAGGGATAGAAAATGCGAAAATTTGTGCCAAAGTAGCCACCGGAGAGCTTACGGTTCTCGAAGGCTTGAACAAGATGGGAGAGGTAACAGTCTCAACAGTAGCGGGTGCTATTGTCGGCTGGAAAGGTGCTGTGGCCGGAGCTGCCATAGGAACTGTTCTAGGCCCAGTAGGTGTGGTAGTTGGCGGTTTTGTGGGAGGAACTGTCGGTTATATTGCAGGGGCAAATGTTGGAAAAGCTGTAGTCAATGGAGTTCGGGAAGTCGGAAGTTTCGTTGTTGACAAGATAACGACAGGATTTAAGTCTGTTAAAAACACAGCCGTTTCATTTTTCAATAATGTTTTGAATTACGTAACTGGATAAGCTAATTGTTTGAGAAATTTATCTCAGTGTTTTATTACCCCGGCTGATAATTATGATAATCTACTTCTTCATTGATTTTAGCTTATGATGATTTGTTTGTATCATAATTATCAGCCGGGGTAATAAGAAGTACCATAAGTTTCAGGCCATTAGGACTTTACGTGAAGTTGAGAAAACTAGTGAACTTTACACTCAGTTTATCGCTGAACAACGGGCTAATGAAATTTTATTTCCTAAAGGTTCCACTTCGGAAACTCAGGAAAATAAGTAAAATATTGACCTACCTAGAAGACTTTTAAGAGTCTTCTAGTGTATTTATTTAATCTTTTGTTTTTTTATATAGCGTTAGAATTAAGAAAATAAGAATTTTTGAATTTGATATCTAAAGCTTTTCTAATTGAAAACGTTCCATTATTACTTAAATATAATTTCTGTTTTCTGCCCAAGTGATTGAAACATCGGCTTAATCTGAGTGCTATTTGTTTATATATAGTAAGGGAGTTGCTATGATTAATGATGAATTAAATGAAATGATTGAAAAAAAAATTAATCATTTCGTTACTACTATGAGTTCAATAAAGCAATCATCAGTTGTTAGTGGTCTAAATAGTGAGATGAATGAAGAAATTAATCGTTTTATTGCTTTTTTAAGTGAAATAAAGCAATTAATTGAGTAGATAAAACTGGTATCCGTTCACGGCAGTAGAGCCTTTCGTGGGAGAGACTGACCTGTAAAGTTCCAGGACAAGCCTTTGGTTATACCCGAGAGTGGATCAAAAAAATCTGACACCGTGATTTTCCCCAGTGTTTCGCCTAATGCTTCGCCTGAGATTTGATTTTATTACCTGCGATTTTAGAAATTTTTATCCCTTTAAAAATAAATTTCATTAATCATACTATAGTAATTGGGACTATAAATGCCCAATTAAGACATTTAATCTGTTAATATCTATATTAAAGGAAGATAAGATGAATCACACAGATATATTGTTATCAAGATTGGACTGTGAACTGCCGCCCATCTTCACCCGCCAGGAAATTGCCGGATATCTAGGTGGAATACTGACCGCTAAAACGCTTAAGAATATTGACAGCCAAGGCAGAGGGCCGGAAGTTAGGTCAAAGA
>JAISEL010000031.1 GCA_031264185.1 Deltaproteobacteria bacterium | reverse complement strand
TTTTGAGACGCCTGGTCGTAAATTACGGGTTGGTGAAGTTCTTGATAAACAGAATATGCTTTTTACAAAGCTAGGAGTTGCTCCTCTGACCTCGTCATGAGTCGCGGGAATTCAGGTTAATAAGTTGTTCTTTGTCCAGCATATTCATAGTCTTACACCCGCATCAAGGCGTTTTCATCAGCAAAGAGGCTGCGGCGCTTGAATTCAGCGGGCGATTTGCACATGAACCACAGACGCGTATTTCCGGTCACGTGCCGGTGAATCTTCTTTTATGATGCTGATTAGAGCATAGTTGAACAAATGGGGCAGGTAAGCGAACAATGTTTAAGACCCTCCCCAAGCCCTGAGATTTAGTTGGGAAGTTTTTGAGCCAACCGGCTCCGCCTGAGGCCGCCGCCTTGAGGCTGAAAATCTTAAGTACGCAGTTACGGAATCTGCTGACAAAATTTGATGTCAATTATTTAAATTTAGTAAAAAAAATAAGAAAATACCTGAATGCTGTAATTAAGTCCAGCCTCAAAATTTATAATAAAACAGTTCAGACAGCAACTGACAGGTCCCGGCAGCGGTTAATGTTGAATACAGTGCAGCCGCCTCGGCACATTTCGTAATCCTGGCAGGTGACGCAGGCCGGAATCGCGTGCTGCTGGCTTCCACGGCATTGGAGCCTTTGGCGCATCTTGATGAACTCATCTCCGTTTTTCCATCCTTCTTCCAAAGAGAAGGTCCTCAGATCGACACCGTTATCTGTAATATCGTTCATAAATGAACATGGGTAAAGGAGCATGTTTTCAGAGACAAAGGCAGAAAAACGGCCGGCTTCGCAGAAATCCACCGTTTCAACAGCCAGCTCAGAGCCCATCAGGGGCAGATAAGAAATCATACAGCTGTCAAATCCGATTTTACATTTTTTGGTATTTTTGATCAGCTCAAAAAAAAGTCTGATGTCCTCGCCGTCGGTCAGACAGAGGGCCGGTGATGAGTGGACAGGCTTGTAGTTCAGAAAGACCAGAGCATTGATTTTTTCCAAAAGGTCCGGCCGGTTCTCCAGCAAATCTATGGCCGCCGGCAGAGTTCGTTTACTCAGCAGAAAATGGATGTTGATTTTTATCTCATAGGATCCGGCCTGATTTACGGTTTCCTCGGCCTCAGTGTACGGCTCATACCAGCTGACCGCCATGGCCCCGCAGTATTTTTTGGTCGCCAGGTAGATTTCTTCGGTCAGGCCCTGGCCGTTGGTTGTGTAGGAAGGGATTATGCTGTGGTCCCGGGTACACTTCAGTATTTCCACAAACTGGGGGTGCTGGTTAGGATTACCTCCGCCTAAAGCCACCTGAAGAACTCCGGCTTTTCTGGCCTGAAACATCAGGTCGGCGTAATCGTTAAAAGCAAGAGAGTGACCGGACTTGTGAGAATGCCGGTAGCAAAAATCGCACTCCCGTTCGCAAAAATTTGTTATGGAAATATCAAGAAGTTCCGGTCCCCTGAAATTACAGAAAGGGTCAACGTCGTTTTCGCCCATGCGGATGAAGGTGCCGTTTTTACGGTCAAAAGCAATATAATATTTGCTTTCTGGGCATTTTCTGATCAGAATATTTCCCATTGAATTCTCCTGTCAGGCCGGAACTGAAGAAAAGTCTAATTACTTTCTGTCCATTGGCAGATGATGTTAATGCCGCTGCCAGTCATCAGCCTCACTTTAATATAAATTGAATAATCACCATGTTTGGAGAAAGCAAACCGTTAAGGCTGGCCATAAAAACGTAATGACAGTGCGGACAATTAAATTTGATCCCGATGTTTGCCAAAGAAGATATCATCACCCATGACAATAAAACTCGTATAGCACAGATACCACTCCAACATAAAATCGTAACATTGATTTTCAAATTCACCGATAAAGACATGCCATTTGTCTTTCTGACACTGTTTAATGAAGGCAATTTCCTTGTCGGTGAATTCATTGCTATCCATAAAATCATCAAAAGTGTCATAATGACTGTCAGCCAAAAACTTTTTCACAGTCTGCTTTTTCCGGTTAATGACCTTGAACATTTCCTCAAAAAGAGAAGGGAACAGCATCTTATTGCTGATACCCATGGCCTTGAAAAAATTATCCTTGGTGAACTCACCTTTGAGGGCAATTACAAAGGACGTGGAAGAACTGTTGCTGACAAAATCTTGTCTAATTTTCATCCGAATTTTCAGCGCAGAATACCCGGCCGAAAGGCCGGAGAGCAAGCGCCGCCTCCTTAAGTTCAGTTAAATTTGAAGCATAGTACCGGAATCCGCTCGAAATTCGAACGCGCTTATAAATACCCCAGTTAGTTAAAAGACAATACCTGCCAGGCCGTTCCGCCCGAAAACGCATTGCAGCAGCGTGAAGTCCCGATCCCGCAAATGCACTGCTGCCCTGACCTGTTTTGAGCCTCAGACTTTTGCGGTGAGGAGTTTAGATAACACCGCCTCTGTTCAAAATCCGCATAAATGTAACGGGCTGGCTGCCGATACCCGGGCCGATCCAGGACTCCCAAAGGTCTATGCTTTAAATAAGGGTGATTTACGTTAGAACATATCAGTTGTTTTACAAAAATGCAGCAAAAATATTTGACTGGGACTGACCAATATTGAACTGCTTAAAATTCAGTTAGTTCACCTGTAGAGCCAGTAAAGGCAGTCCTTAATCATAATTCAGGAAGAAGCCGCAACTTTGGAACTAAGTGTTAATTAATACCGCTCCGGAGTGTAAAAGAAAATATTATCGCCGGAAATTTTAATTTTTTCCTGGCAAAGAAAATATTCCATTCCCGATGAAGTATCGTCAAAGGAGCCGCTGTATAACTCTCTGTTGTCGTCCAAAAGCTTTTCGATAATTTCCCGGTCTTTCCAGTCTAAGTTCAGTTCGTAAAATAAATCATCCAAAGCTTCAGGAGTGGATGTTTGGTCATCAGAAACAGCTGACATATTGTTGCAGATAGCATAAAACATATGGTGGAAGATAGCTTTGACCAGCGGATTTCCCTTCACCCCTAGAGCTTCCAGGAAATTCTCTTCGGTGAACTCATCTTTAAGGGAAATGATGAAAGAAGTTGAAGAACTGTTGGTAACAAAGTCTTGTCTGATTTTCATTTTATTTTCAGAGTAAAATCTCCGGCCGAAAGACCGGAAAAGAAACACTGCCTCCTCAGAATTTCAAAATTGCGATAAAATTTAAAATAATAAAAATTGACAGTCCTGGTCCTGACTGATGCCGAACTATTACCCCGGCATCTGATTCTGAGAATACTGTAATGCTGTTTTTATTACAGGTTTTGAGCTGATCCTCTCAGAGTTTCGTGCCGTGGTGATAATCAGATTGCTCATATTTTTTTAAAACAATAATACAATATGTAAAACATAAAACTGGAAATATATATTATTTAATTGTATGAATAAGGTATGTTAAACCTATTAATTGTTATCTCTCAGGTGTGGCAAAGAAAATTTTATCGTTGCTGATTATGATTCTTTCCTGGCAAAGATAATACTCCATTCCCGACGAAGTATCGTCAAAATAACCGGTGTAAAATTTTCTTTTGTCCGCCTGAAGTTTTTTGATAACTTCAAGTTCATCATCGTCTAAGTCCAGGTAGTCCAGATATTCGTCAAATGTTTCAGAGTCAGATGGTTTCTCCACGGAAAACAGTTTCTTATTAGCTCTGATGACTTCGAATATGTCGTGAAAAATAGTTTCAACCGCCTTATTCCCTTTTACCTCGAGAGCTTCCAGGAAATTTTTTCCGGTGAAATCATTTTTAAGAGAAATGATGAAACAAGTGGATGAACTGTTGGTGACGAAATCTTGTCTGATTTTCATTCGATCTTCGGCGTATAAGCCCAGGCCTGAAGTCCGGGAAATCGCCGCCTCCTTGAGTTTAGTTTTAATTAATTCCGTGGATCCGTTTTCGCCCGCTTTGTAAATCAGGCAGCAATATTGGCGGCTAAAGGCGACCGGCTCGAGTTCTCCGGCCACATTAAATAAACCCGAAGCCCTGACAGCAGGCCGGAAGAATTCCGGCCGGCTGTCCTTTGAATTCATCTGTGCGGACATGGTCTCAGGTTCGTAACCCAAACTCTTGTGGCCTTGACTGATAACCTCCGGTTATTAAACCATACGTCTTGACCCGGGTCAGCTGATTCGGCCTCCGACCCCTTCAGGTCTCAATTGAAGCCGGTTTTCCGAACAGCTGCCCGGAGACCTGACTAACGCCGGCATCATTAAGCGCCTCTGTTTCTCTTCAGGATGTAAATATTTCCCTGTTGAACTTGGTCAGTCCATTAAGGGCCGTAAAAGCAGCCGTCCGGTATTCTTCAGCTGATTCAATCCTGCTCGGCTGCCCGTGTTGAACTCCGCCCTGTTCCTGGGAAGAGCTTCAGTATGTTTAAGAAATTTTTCACAGTTCCTGTTTGCGGCTGACAAAATATTTTGAACATGACCAGCTTTCTGAACGTTATCATTTGACCATTGATATTTTTGTCACCTGCTATTTTTTCCATTGCCCATGTTTTTTTATTCTATTTTCCTTTTTTGCTCTTGTCAAGACTTTTCCCAATTATTTTTTTGGTCTTTTTTAACTTGTTATTATATTCTTATTACCATTCTATGTCGCAAAAATATATCTTTTTTATTGCAAGTTATCTAATATTTTTTTGTCACCTGCTAAATTTTTTTTCAAGTAATTTATTTTTTTCCCTTTTGACCGGCCTCATTTTGAGTATTAAATTATTTCTTAAAGGCTGTTGTCTGATGTTCCTGGCCGCAGTGTTTATGCTCACTTAAATTTTACTGATTATATTACCTCGGCATTTAATTCTGAGAATGCTGCAATACCGTTTATACTGCAGGTCTTGAGCTAATCCTCTCAGAGTTTCGTGCCGTGGTAATAATTTCAAATTTGCGGCTTCAAAATTATCTGTAACCGGCCTTTTGCCGGCGCCCTAATCAAGCCAAAATTTAAATCCGCCTGTGTGCGCTTTATTTGTAATATTTTCTTTTTAATCTATATTTCGCAATTTTTTGTCTTGATTTTTGTTATTTTTTTGTTCTAATTCAGCCTGAATTTTCGGACCAACGGCTTTTTTACCTGGCCGCCTCCGGAGCCGCCGGTTTTTTTGCCGATAAAAGGTGCTTTGACTGGAGTTCCCTTGTCTTTGGGTTGTTCTCCAATCCTTCCGATCGGCCTGAAATAAGGTCTCTTCGGTCTGTTTTTTGGGGTCAGACCCTCATACCGGCTCTTATAGTTCTCAGGGGTTTTTTGTCTGGTTTTTATTTGGGTCAGTAACAGGGGCTGTTTTAGTCATTATTTTTGGATCAAGCGGGGTCTGATGGGAGGAGATAAGTTTAATCGTCAGTTTGCCGGTCAGCCGTGACATTGACAGGAGTTTTTTTGTAAATAGACAAAGGTTATATTTTCTGATATTTTTTCTCTTTTGAATTCAGTATAACCAGCTTTTTGGTATATATATAGGTTTTTGAAGTTTTTGCTGATGGTGTGCAGCTGAAAAATTTTATTTTTACTGTAGGATTCAATGGCTTGGAGTAATTTCGTGCCCAGACCTCGGTTCTGATAATGGGGATGAACAATAAGTTTGCCCACATAAACCCGTTCCCGGTCTTCGTAGGCTCTGATGGATCCGATGATTTGGCGGCTCGTTTCCTCCCGGCCTATTAAGACTGTACAGTTACCGGATTCGTACTCCAGTTCTTCCAAAGTCTGGGTCAGGGGAGTGATGTTGAAATTGTTCAGCATTCTGGCTTCACTTAGAAAAGCCATCTTCTGAAGTTTCAAAATTTCCGGCAATTCTTTTACCGAGGCCACCTCAATTTTCACAAGCTCTCTCCCGGTCAGTCCGCCCCAAAACCCAGCATGATCAAAGCCTGAATTTTTAAATCCGGCCAAAAATCCGAATAACACTTCAGAGCCTCAAAAAAGCTGAATCGGGGGCTGTTAATTATCCAACGCCGCAGGGTAGTTTTCAGCCTTCCGGACTTTTGACCTTAAGCGTTTTACCAGAATCTGGTTTTTATGACAATATCCGGCCGATTTCGGTCATCTGCCGGGCGCCTTTTTCAGTTTGAGGTTTCGGCTGCTGTGAGGCCGGGTTTATGTTTTTTTAATTCCGGCAGCTTTCTTATTTTAGTGAAAGACAGATTCTGTCCGTCATCGGTCTGAAGATTGTGAATTATAATATTAAACTGCTTATTTATGGTCATCATGTCCTCCCGGCTGACAACCCTGGCTGACCGGCCGTCGGGCAGGGCTTTACTGTCACCCTGACTCAGGCCGCTCAGTTCGTCCCGCCAGTTGTTCAGGTATTTCAGGTCAAATTCCGGGCCATTGTAATTATCACCCCGGTCATCTTTCTGTTTAAGGGCCGAGGTCAGTTTTATTATGTACTTGGCATCCTGAAGACGGTCAACCAAGGGCTCCAAAAAGCCGGGCCCGTGAAAGGCCCCCAGAAGCGAACCGGTCAGGGCGGCCACGGTGGTCGTGTCAATACCGATCATCTGAGAGGCCTTCTTTAAGCCGGTGACCGGATCCTGAGTATAGCGGGCAGCTAGAAATAACGACATAGCCACGGTATTTAAAGCCTGGCGCCCCTTTTTTTTGTCAAAGCCGTCCATGGCCCGGATAAAAACATCATCCTGGTTGACCGACTGGCGGGTCAGTTCTTTTTTGGCCTGATTAAGAGAAACGGCCATTTCCTGAGCCATATGGCGCCACAGGTTGCGGTAGTCGGGCTGTCTGGTCGTGGCCGCCTTGAACATAGGGTCGGAGGCGTCTACATTATTCGGTATGACGCTCCACTTGTTAAATGAATCCAAAAGAGACAAAATTATGTCCGTTCCCATAAGCCCTTGGTTTTGAGCCTGCCAGGCGGCGAATCCGTAGGCCAATGCCCCGATTAAAGCGCCCGGGTGACCGTGGGTGACGGAGCCGGCTGAAATGATATCCAGGGCTAAGTCAGTAAAATCTTCGTCATCTGCTCTGGCTATTACTAAGGGCTGGATCCGGCTGAGGATCCCGTTGTCTTTGGCCTCAAAAAATTTAACCAGCTCAAAGGGGCGCCTTAAACCGGACCAGGTCGGTATCTGGTCCGCCCATTCTCTGGCGGCTTCTTTGTTGGTCAGGTTTCCGCTGCGGTCGTAAAGATGCCAAAACGGCAGCTCAATAAAAGAAAAGCGTTTCAGCCATTTTTGGCCGTAGGTCAGGGATCTGGCCTGGCAGAGAGCCAGCTGGGTCCGGTCACTGTACTGGCCGGGCAGGATAAGCCTGTCATGGGCATAGTAACTGCCGCCGCTCCTTTTAAGCCAGGAGCGAAACAGAAGCTGCTGATGGCTGGTCACAAACGGATCAACCTTTCCTCCCCAGACCTGTTCATTGGGCCAGCCCAGCGCATCGCCTGAGGCCAGGCCCAGAAAGGCTCCGCTGTGTTTTTCCGAAAGAGATTTAGAGAAAGATTCGGCCATTTCCACTCCCAAGACAGTCATAGTAAACCTCTTAGCCCCGGTCGGATGAACAGCTTTTAAACAAAGCCGGACCGTGGCCCAATTGATATGAAATTGAAAAAGGTGGTTTTTCAGAAAAAGCTCGGTTTATGGCAGGCTAAAGCCAGCCAATCAGCCGATTTCTTTTAGGTAGGGTTAAATTTGATGCATGGCCTGAATTACAGATTTTATTGAAGCCCGGTCAGTAAAGCTGAAAAAAATAACAGTTCTACCAGGCCGGCCGGAATAAAAAAAAGTTTCTCTTCCGGGCATTATACCTTAAAAAAGAAAAAATTGCCTTGACGAAAAAAAAGTCAACAAATTAGAAATAAATTTAAGCTACAGTCAGGTGGCCAGGCTTACAGGAGACCGCCCGGAATGGATGCCTCAAAAGCTCTGGCTCAAAAAGCCTGCCCTGTTCGGGACTCCTGGTTTTGGCAAAAAAACCTTAAATGGAATTACGGACCCTGTTTAATGGCGGAAAACGCTGTCAGCCGGGTTTCATCAAACAAAGAAAGTTAAATTACACTCCGGCTAACCCTGTTAAGGACAGCTGACCGCTTATTTTAAGTCATTTCTAAGCAGTCAGTGAATCAGGCCTTAACTGAAAAACTTAAATCAGGTAAAATTTAGTTTAAGCCCAGCGGTGCCGTTTTTTATAATAGACCGTCCAGATCAAGACAGTCAACAGAGGCCAGACCACGACCGGCACCCAGAACAAGGCTCTGGCCCGGTTCTGGGTGATATTGAAAAAACTGCCCCCAGAAGTTTGCGGCAGATCGTCTTCAGCCCCCAAAAGCCAGTATAAAAGGCTGTCCATAAAGGCTAAGTTACCTAAACTAATGATAAAAACATTCCCTGCCAGGTCGGAATCAGCCGCTAAAACCAGCCGGCCGCCGGAGACTAAGGAAGTGGCCGAGGCCAGGACCTGAGGTCCGGCCGGATCTTTTTCGGGATTAAACTCGCTTTGTCTTTTGGTAATGGAATTAAGGTCCGTTTCCAGAAAAGAATCGGGCGAGCTTCTGGCTACAGCCCATGTGTGGCCGGCCAAGGGATTATCAGCCTCGCCATCAGTCGGGGGAAAATTATCTGCAGCTATAATGGACCCGGCCAAGGGCCAGACGACCGGCTGCTGAAGACCCATGGTCAGGGGATGGGCCGGAAAATCAAAACTGAGGGGAAAAAAGTCATCTGTACCGACCCAGGCTGTTTCTGGATCAACCAGCAGGCCCTGGGCTAAAGTTAAGCCCAGTTGACTGAAAACCTCGGGATCGACACCGGGAGCCAGAGGATCCTGAAGGACTAAAAGGCGTCCGCCCTGGGCTAAGTAATTAATAAGTGCCGAATTTTTTTCTTCGGACAGATGGCTTTTTGGTCCGGCTAAGATCAAAGCTGCGGCGGCGGTAGGCAGGGGAGTGTCCGGGGCCCAGAAATAGTCCCTTATGAATATTTTCTGTCGCTCCAAAGACCCCGACCAATGGGACAACCCCAGAGAACCTGTATCCTGGACCGATTTTTCTCCATCCCCTAAAAGGTTGTAGACAATCCGGCTGGGTGAGACTAGACGGTAAAAAGCGGCTTTTAAGGTCATTTCATTAATGGGACTGACAGCTTCGGTATAAGGTCCCGACCGCAGAATAACCCGGTCCGGCAGAGCCAGCTGGAGATTGTGCCCAACGTTTTCAGCCCGTCCGGGTCCGTGGGATTTTTTAAGGGTTATTTTGTCCGAAGCTCTTTGGTAGAGATCCAGTAAATGTCCCAGGCGAATTTCGCCCATGGGCGAGAGATAGGCCTCCATGGTCACCGGTTCGGGCAGTTTGGCCAGGATTTTTAAGGTATTTTCATCCAGAGTCAGCCGGCTCTGTGGTCCGGTATTGTAGACCGGCAGAAATGTTAAACGGCCGGCAGTCAAAAGGATGACAGTTAAAGCCAAATAACTTAATATTAAGCGGATTTTTCTTTTTCCGGCCGGCCGGCTTAGGGAGGCCAGATCGCTTTTTAAAGCCCTGGGGCCGTAGAAAATCAGGAAAACCAGGCCCAAAGTGGTCGGCAGAAGTCCGAAACCCGGATACTGGGGCACAACCGGCCAGGCCCCCGTCCCCATGAGCAGAAGGACCAGGCCAATATTGCGCAGCTGCTTTTTATCTTTTTTTTTGGCCACGGAAGTACTCGTCTATGTCCCGCTCCAGGCCGGTTAAAATCTGGAGCCAGGCTTGGGCGGCGGCCTGCGCCAGTTCAGGAGCCGGAGCTGCGGTCTCAGAATTGAAGGTCACCTGAGCCTGATAGGTCCGGGCCAGAACAATTTTAACCTGGTTTCGGCGGACATCGTTTAAAGTAACAGCTACCGTGATTCTGGCCTGGGGCGGGTTCTGGCTGAAGTCCCCCAGAAGTTCGGCCACATAGCCTTCCAGGACAAAATCGGCCTTTTTTTCTCCCTGGGCCCGGACAACCTGGCAGTAGGGATTAGTCCGATCCAGGTAGGTAGCCAGACTGTCGGCTAAAAGCCTGGAAGGTCCGGCCATAAGTTCATTGTAAAAATCTTCCACCAGACGCCCTTCCCGGGTCCGGTAAATGAACTTGCTCGTTTCGTAAGCCGCCGCCGTGTTGAACTGGCTTACCCTTAAGACATAAGGCCGGATCTGGCTAAAGACCGGGGGGCCTAAACCAGGCGGATCAATATCATAAGTATTGATGACCGGATAAGGTTTGGCCAGACCGCAGCTGATAAGAAATAAGGCTGAGATTATGACCGGGCTGGTTATTAATGTCCGGGCCGATTTCGTCATTTGGGTCTGACCTCGCTGGGGGGCTGGCCAAAAAGAATTTGGCTGGGGTAACGTTTGGCGGTTTCCGACAGTTCCCGGAAGTTTTCGGTGATGATTTTAAGGTTTTCCATAGCCGGAGCCAGCGAATTGTTAGAGGATTTTAAGATCTGTTCAGCCCGGTTTAAAACCGTCCTCATCTGGCGGATGGACGTGCCCAGTTCGTTTAAACGGTCCTGGATATTTAAGTCGCTGGTCTGGCCGTTCAGATTCTTTGTCAGGGAAGTAATTTCCTGAGAAGTAGTCTGCAGGGCGGCCAGAGTCAGGCTTAAGTCTCCAGAGACCTCTTGGACTTTCGTATTTAAGGTGGTGGCTAAAAGGCCGTAGTTCTTTAAAGTTTCTTCCAGTCTCTGGCCCAGACGGTCAAAATCTACGGACCGGAAAGAGCGGACAATGCGGCTGAAAGATTCGGATATTTCCATGACCGTGCCCGGAGCGTTGGGAATAACCAGTAGCGACGTCCGGAATTTGGGGTGGGGAGATTCGTCTGTCGTATCGGTCCGGTAGTCCAGATCCAGAAAGCTGACTCCGGAGACGCCCTGGAAAGTCAGATATACCCGCAGGCCTGAGTCAATCTCAGATTCCAGATACTTTCTGGCTTCCATGGAAGTCGTCCTTTCGTTGCCGGAAAGCAGGGATGGGTAAAGATAAAAATCCACTTCCACCATTTTCTGGCCGCTCGTGCCGGATAAGCCGGGCAGGCGGATAGCCGAAACCTGGCCGACTTTAAAGCCCCGGAAATTGACCGGCGCTCCCAAAGACAGACCCTGGACCGAGTGATCAAAAAACGTGACGCACTGGAGGGTCGGCCGGAAAGCTGAACTGATGCCGAAAAATATCACGCCGCTGGCCAGGATCAAAAGAGCGGCTACGGTAAAAAGTCCTATTTTGAAATAATTGGTGTCTTTGCTCATAGAGCACCTGTTCCGGCGTTGGGGGGATTATGTTCGGCGGTGTTTCTCAGGAAAAAGGCGGCCGTAGCCGGATTGGGCGATTTTTCGGCCAGGTAGGCCGGTGTGCCGTGGTCTATTACGCCCTGAGCTTTTTTATCTAAAAGGATGGCCCGGTCAACCATGGCCATAATGCTCCTTAATTCGTGGGTAACGACCACAAAAGCCACCGAAAGATTGCGGGCTAAGGTCACGATTAATTTATCCAGGCCCGAGGAAGTTATGGGATCTAAACCGGCCGAAGGTTCGTCTAAAAATATCAGCCGGGGGTCTAAAGCTAAGGCCCGGGCTATGGCCGCTCTTTTCTGCATGCCGCCGCTTAAAGTGGAGGGCATATTATGTTCAAAGCCGCTTAAGCCGACTAAAGACAGTTTCAGGCGGGCCGCAGTCTCAATGGCTCCGGCCGGCAAGTCCGAAAATTCTTTTAAAGGCAGAGAGACGTTTTCCGTCAGATCGAGGTCGCCGAAAAGGGCCCCGCTTTGGTACATCATGCCAAATTTCAGGCGGATTGTATCCATGTCCCGGCCGTCATTGGCCCACAGATCCTGGCCAAAGATGAAGACCCGACCGCAGCGGGGTTTTTCCAGCCCGATCAAGTGCCTTAAGAGGGTGCTTTTTCCGCAGCCGCTGGGTCCTAAAATGCCGATAATCTCCCCTGGGTGGACGGTGAAGGAGACATGGTTCAATAAAGGCGGACTCCGGCGGTATGCCACCGTCAGATCGTTTACGACCAGCGGATTGCGGGTCATTAAGTTACCATTGGAGGACATAGAAGAGCACCGCGAAAAGGCTGTCTAAAAAAGCTATGGTAATAATATTAGTGACTACGCCCCGGGTTGTGGATTCACCGACAGCTTCGGGGCCTGAACCGGCGGCCAGGCCTCTTTGGCAGCCGATGGCAGCCACGGTAAAACCAAAGACAAAAGCTTTGAATAAACCGGTGGCAATATCGGAGAAATTAATGTGCTGACCCAGTTCGTCCCAGAAAACCCGGACCGGAAAACCCAGAGAAATCATCACCAGATTTCCGCCGATCAAACCGGCCAGGTTGGCAATGATGGTCAGCAGCGGCGTAGCCAGAGTCATGGCCACGGTTCGGGGCAAAGCTAAATCCCGGACCGGATTTAAGCCCATGGTTAAAAAGGCGTCAATCTCCTGATTAGTTTTCATGGCTCCCAGTTCGGCCGAAAAAGCCGAGCCGGTCCGGCCGGTCAGAACTATGGCGGTCATCAAAGTTCCCAGTTCCCGAATCATGGCAATGCCGACTAAGTCGGCCACGAAAATCTCCACCCCGAACATGCGCATAAACATAGCGGACTGAAAAGCTAAGATCAGGCCCACCAGAAAAGCTACGAGGCAGGTGACCGGCATGGAGTTAACAACGGCCGTTTCGGTGATTTTCAGGATCAGACCCCAGCGACCGGTCCAGGGACGCCTGAGTAAACTGGCCCCAAATGTGATCAGTTCGCCTAAAAAAATGAAGATGGCTGTAAAGTCATGGTACAGAAAATTCATGACCAGACCGGTTTCTTCAATAAGATTGGGGGTGGACTTTTTGACCGAGGTCAGTGGTCTGCTTAAAGTCTCTTGAGCCAGCTGCCAGATAGGATTAAGCTCTTGGGGGCATTGAGTCCAGGTAACTTTGGCGCCTTTGGTTTTAGCCGCTTCAATCGCCCAGAACAGCTGGGAAGCCCCGTTTAAATCCAGGCCGGTTAAACCTTCAATATTAAAATTTACAGTCTGCCCCTGGCTTATTTTGGGCAGAAAATCCCAGATCCCGGGGTTAATTTTGGCCGTGAGAGTTCCCAAAAGGCGAATTTCCCCGTTTTCCGGTCCTTGGATCTTAAAATCCGAGGTCATGGCTTTAGGGGGCTTTTTGGCCAAGATTCTCCCCGGCGTAAATAGAAGCCAGAAGCTCCACCTGGGCTATGTATTCCCGGTTTAGAGTGGCGGCAGTCTGGGCCGGATCCATCTGACCCCGGATCAGGCAATAATTTTCGGCCACAGTTTCGATTTGAGGATTTGCGGCCAAAGCGGTCAGAGCCTTTGCCATATTCATCGTTTCGGCCTGGATTGTCCGGCTGGGAAAGTAAAAGCCTAAATAGTCGTGAACCGGACTTGGGTGCAGTTTCTGGGAACTGAGATCCAAGCCGTCCGGAGCGCACGGACCCCGGTAAGTGTCGGCCAGAACGGCCACAATCTTATACTGCTTACTTTCAGGCGCCAGTTGATCCAGAGGCCAGGCCATGAAAACGTTGGGCTCGGAGCCGACCAGAAGGGCGGGCGTCAAGCCGGCTCTCTGGGTCAGGTTTAATTTTAAACCGGACTTTTTAGTCACCGCCAGAGTCTGAAGCGTACCGGGGCTGATAGGATTTAAGCCGTCATGATAAAAAGTCAGGGCTCTGTTCTCCGGGTTTCTCTTGTTAAGTTCAATCATTTGGGCCAGATTTTGGAAAGGGGCGGAAGGCGGAGCCACAAGAGCGTACGGCGCGGACCAGGCCAAGAGGACCGGTTCAAAATCGCTTAAAACATAGGGAGTTCTATCCTCAATTGTTCTGGTTACGACCGCCGAAAGCGGCAGGGCACCCAACATGGTGCCGTCAGGGTGAGCCAGGGACAGGCGGTTGGCGGCCATGACTCCCCCGGACGCCGGATTATAGGACAGACGAATCCGGGCCGAGATGGCCGGACCTAAAAACTCGGGCAAACGGCTGATAAAGCCGGCACTGCCGTGAGCGCTTTCCGGCAGACCGGCCAAAATGGTCAGACTGCGGTCTGTCTGTTCAGCTTGGGCAGAATTACTGGCTGAACTAAGCAATATTAACAATATTACTGCTAAATATAGCCAATGGGAAATCGAAAACAACGTAAAACGCAAAATTGCCTCTTACCTGATAACATCGGTATTGAAACCGACTTCTTAAAGTTCAACAATCATACCACACAAGATAAAGGAGGGGGAAGAGAAAAAAGCCCGGACACCCTGGCCGGGAGGCGGAAATAAACTCTTCAGACCTTCGGCTGGTTAATGTTTTAAGATATTGAGCCATTTTACATATTTTAATTTAAAAAAGAAATATAAAATATAATTATATTTATATGGGTATCGCGATCACGCATGTTGAGCCGATTTTTTTTGTTTTTTTGCGATCAAGCATGTAACTATAAATTAGAGTTTTTTTAAAACTTTTAGTTGTTTTGATAATAAATTGGAATATTAACGTTTTCATCACGTTGCAATCAAAACAGTCGATTCCATAGTAAATTTGAAACTTTGACGCTTTAGCTTAATCCATGTATAGTAAGGTTTTTGAAGATATTATCACTAAATGCACGCTGCAAATAATATTTTACGACGATTTGTGCCTAAAATTAGTGATTACCTAATTGAGCAAACAATTCATCGATATTAGTTCTATTTTACCATATAAGTCGACTAAAAGAGCTAAATATACTTTTAAACTTTTAAAAATTAAATTAATAAAATAAAGATAATAAAAAACTACATTTATTGGTTTATTAATAATAAAATATATAAATTATGTGAAGTAAATTTTTTTAAAAGGCGAATCAGTTATCTCAAAAAAAATCCCAGGATTTTTTACATGCGTGATCGAAAAAAAAATCAAAAAATCAATTTTATATGTGTGATCGCGATACCCATATATATTTATTTAATTATAAATAAATTAATAAATATTTTATATTGATTTAATAATGTAAAACTATGTAAATTCAAATAAAAAATCAATATTGAAGAATTTTTCGGCAAATTTATAGTCATCTTCATTGACCGGTTCAGTCGGCTTAATTTTTTCAGCCAGACTGCGGGCCAGGACGGCTAAGTGTTTTTTGGCCTGCTCACTGCCGTTGAACGCAGCCAGTTTCATCCAATGAGTTGATCTTAAATAGTCCTGCAGTTTGTTTGTTTTGTCCGCTTTGGATAACATATGGACGGCCATCTCAAATTGGTCTTCGCCACGGCCCAGTTCGGCGGCCTTTTCCATATACTGGTAGAATTGCTGGGGCTGATAAGCTTTTTCGCTGTCGTGAAGGTATATCATGCCCAGATTGTAAATCCCTTCCGCATCATTCTGTTCAGCTGCTAGGGAGAAATAATGGACCGCTTTTTCCTGATCTTTTGGCACAGGTCCGGTACCGCTGGCATAATATTTGGCCACCTGAAGCTGGGCCAGAACCTCCCCCAGATCAGCCGCCCGGATAAAATAATTCATAGCCTCGGCCAGATCCTGTTTTACCGACATGCCCCATTTGTAGAGATTACATAAGAAGTAAACCGCAAAAGCGCTGCCGTGGCCGGCGGCCTGATTCAGATCCTTAAACTCCGGATCATCCATATAAATATGACTGAGCTTTAACAGAGCCGACGGATAACCCAAAGCGGCCGATCTCTCCAAAAGACGCACGGCTTTTTGATGATTTTTTTTACACCCACGCCTCGTAAACAGTAAACCCCTAAGTGGTACAGGGCCGCCGGATGCTCAAATTCCGCAGCTTTGGCCAGAAGATGGGCTATGACGGCCGCTGCAGTCTGGGACGGTTACTCATTTTGGTCCATCAGGCTTTTGGCTTGGGAAAAGTACAATTCGGCCGTTTCATCAGAAGGCATGTGATGTCCCTTTTTAATTTAGAGGCAAAAGCCGTTTGTTTTTAGGCCCGTGTCTTTATAAGATATTTTGTTCACTATTATAGCGAATTTCTGGGCCTAAATGAAAGGGATTTTCAATCAAAATTATTAGCCAGCCCGATAATAATGGAATCTGACTTTAACTTATAAGATTCAGCGGCTTATGACTATAAAAAAGTGAGATTTAAGTTTGCCGAAATGTCTCTTGAAGATGAGAAAATTATTTTGGTTTTTACCGACCGGCCCGGTTGGGAAAATAAACCCAGTCAAGGGATATTTTGAGTCTGAAAAAAAGTCTCATGACAGAGCTTCAGGCCAGTTTCCGGACTACTGGGAGCTGATTCAGACGGCCGTAGCCAGCTTCAAGGTCCGGCTTTTCAGCTCTGCTCCGGAACCGAACATGACGGAATCAAATCGGCCTCAGCTTCGGAGCGGCCGCCGGCCTTGGCTTTCCGGTAGCGGTCAACGTATTCCGCAGCCGCATTGAGCCAGCCGCAAGCCGTGCCTTTGACCCAAGTTGGACAGTGAAATTTTTTTTTGGAGGGGCAGAAAATGCTAACGTGTTGAAAATACGTGGTTTTATTTCATGGGATGGGGTGATTTTTGTTTTTTTCCTCCAAAATGTTGTGAAACCTAAAGCTTTTTTAGCAGATTAATCCCTTGACAATACAAGCTTCCTATAATATTGTTGTTGTCAAACTAGGGGACCTTATGTATTTTAGAACT
>JAISEL010000157.1 GCA_031264185.1 Deltaproteobacteria bacterium | reverse complement strand
TCCAGCCGGCTGAGCCGGCATCCCGACTGCGGCTGAGAGAGGCTGACCGCCGCCGTCCCCCGGATCCCGAGGCGCTTGAATCAGGTCGGGAGGGGCGGTCAGCCCGCCACCGGAGGCAGTCGCGACCTGCCCGCTTCCGGCGGAAATTCCATCAGGCACTGCAGCGCCGGTTTCTGTCAAATTTTCGTTGGAGATTATTGGTCCGTCCCCGGCAGCGGTTAATGTCACATTGGAAGCCTGCTCAGAAGCAGCGTTTATATCTGATGACCCGGACTGTCCGCCTTCGGCAGAAGTCACCCCAAAAGAGTCGGCAGGCTTAAGCCCCTCATTATTGAAAATAGTAACGTTACTGTCGGCCTCATGGCTCCTAGGCTGGCCAGACGCCGACTCCGATACTTGAGGGACGACCGCAGGTCCGTCAGAATAAGCCTGTTCACTGCCTTCATTATCCGGGGCTGACCCGCTTAAACTCATTGGGGCGGTATTTGATGGCTGTTCGGCCTGGGCGATCAGAAGTAAGGCCATTTTTTCCTCCATGGCCGCCTATAACTACAGGTTCAGAGCCTGTCTGTAAAAGCTGATAAATTGTTGGTCAATAATCAAAAAAACCTTGAAAAGACTCAGTTTAAGGAGAAGATCACCGGAATAGTCAGTCTGAGACTGCTGCGGTTAAGTTCCGGCGGAATGGCCGGGACAGGAGATATCCGTTTCAATAGGGCCATGACTTCGTTATCCAGGGACCTGTAGCCCGAGCTTTCCACCAGGCGAGACGAGACGACCTGCCCTTCCCGGTCGACGATAAAACTGACCTTGACCTGACCGATCAGTCCCTGAGATTTAGCCTCCGGCGGATACTTTTTATACCGGTTCAACTTACGCTGAATCTGGCTGATATAGGCATTCATCCGGTCAGGATTGCCCTGGCCCCGGCCTCCGCCGGTACCTCCCCGGCCTGTTCCGTCACCCCCGCCGGCGGTCAGAGAGTCGCCGGTGGCCTCAACCGAACCGGCGCGGTAGTTCTGGGCTTCCTGAGGCTGTTCGCTGGGTTTTTTCTGTATTTTTTCCTTCTTCAACTTAGGTTTGGCTGCAGTTGGAGCTGCCTTTTCGGAAAGGCTTTCCACAACCGCCGGAATTTCTTCCGGTTCCGGTTCAATTGATGTTATCTCTTCCATAGCCAAAATTTCAGACTGAGCCGGCCTGAACGTCTCTTCCATAACGATGTCATTGTCACTGGAGCCGCCGACTCCGCCTTCGGGATCGTAGTAGGCAAAGTCGGCTACAACGGCAGGCATTGACTGAGGCGGCAGGTCAGCCTGCTTCGTAATAATCATTATAGAAATTATCAGAAGGTGGACAATAACTGTAGCGGAGGCTGCAACGCTTAAGGCCCTCCTTTCAAAAATTTCCGGCTGAGCGAACAAAATAGCCATACCTGACATGGCCGCCTCCGTAAATCATTCACCTTCCTGTCCAAAAAACGAGCCGGAAGGGATTAATGTCTATTCTCAATCAAAATTGGAAAGAGAAAGTTATGGTCAGTGGATTAGCAAGACACTAACCCCTGTAATATTTGTTATTCATGTTGTAAACATCTAGATTAAATCCAGTGTCAATATCCTATATTTTAATCTCAGGCCTGAAACCAGCTCCAAAAAGGCATTATCTGACTGTCCTGTATCCAATCGTTGACGGCATCTCACCCCGATGCTTTCGTCCGGACTACTTGCCAGCTCAGATTAAGGCCGTCAAAAAAGGGTAACTCATATTCCAGACAGATTGTTAAGGTTCAGCCATGCCAGTCACACTGGGAACAATGAATCATCTTTGAAGAGCCTCACTACAGGAACGATAAATGAATAAAAATCTCCAAAATTTTGGGCGAAACTAACCGCGGATGAATTTTTCAGCCGGGAAATATTGATCTCCCGGCATGCTTATCGAAGGTTAAAACTTGGCGGAGACTGAAAAAGTCACAGTTCGCGGGTCACAAAAATTGCCTTGGCAATAGTAGTTGTTGGTCACATTAGTGACGTAAAGATTGAAAGTGGTATCCACACCCTTGATAGCGGTTTCAAACCTTAACCCGGCATCATAAGTAACAGAGCTGGGCCATATCCAATCGAGAGCCGGGGATGCGGAGTTATGATATTTTCCGCTGTAAAAACCCCCGCCGACCAAAAACAGCCCATCAATAAAAGGCGTTTCATATTCAGCATACAGCTTGGCCGTCCGCTCTGGAATTCCGGCTTTGATATGGCCTTCCTGAGGTTTGTAATCACTGGGGACACTCGACGGAGCCATTTTTTCCACTGTTGCTCTCAGCCAGGTTACTCCGCCGACAATGGCCAGCCGGTCAGTAACTTTTCCGGTGGCGGTCAGCTCAATTCCCCGGTGAAGCTCCCGTCCGTCCTTAGCTCTTTCAACAGTCCAGATGGCATACTGGCTGTCAGGAGGGAAAGCCGTAGTAAAATAGTTGACCTTGTCTATTTTAAAGGCGGCCAGAGTCAGTAGCAGCGAATTATTGACAATGGCTTTTACCCCAAGCTCATACTGTTTGCTGACGGCAGGCTCAAAAACCTGACCGGCATTGCGGAAGGGCACATTAAAATGATTTACACCTGCGGAATCAATGGCACTGCCCAGATTTCCCACAAATTCGCCTCTTTCCAGCGACTCAATGTAAGTGCCGTAAAGGCTAACTTCCTTGATCGGTTTGTAAATAATGGAGTAGTTCGGAGTCCAGGCGGACTTGTCATACTTCTGAGGTTTACCATCGACAATACTAATACTGCCTAATTGATCAAGAGGTGCATTTCCATCCTGAAAATGTCTTTGCTGTATGTTTGTGTGGTTAAATCCGACCAAAAGAATAACATGGTCGCCAATGGATATTTCATCTCCAATAATAAAGTCACTGTGTGCAATTTTAGCAAGATCATAATACTTTGATGTGAAATGCGGACGGATTGACGCAAAATTGGGTTCCTGATTTATATGATCTGGCTTAGGAACGAAAGGGTGCTGCCAAGTTGGAAGTATTGCCCACCTGTTTTCGTTGGGATCTGTGTGAGCAATATAGTTGAGATTTCCAGGAGACGGGGCGGTAATAGTCTCAAAAAAGTTTTGAAACCCGGTTGTCAGTTTATGCTTGATAAAAAATGTGTCAAACTTTGCGTCAACAAAAATATGACCACTTTCGGTCTTAGTAGTGGTCTTCCACAGCATCTCTGAAGCGCCCAGGTAGCCATAGTCATAAGCTAGTTCCATAGTAGGAAATGCGAATCTCGTTATAGCGGCATCATAGTCTCCGTCTTCAATCTGCCTTCTGTAAGCGGCGCGGACTGTAAGATGCTTATCAAGGAGATCCCACTTCAAATTGGCCCCGAATCTCCTTATTTCTGTTTCATAATATGACCATTTTTGACCCCAGGATCTATTAAGAGGTATGCCTAGACTTTCCAGATCACCAAAAAGGCCCTTATTTTCTTTAGTGAACAAATTTTCTATGTCGCCTTTAATTCCATCACGGCGAAATTTTTTATGAGCCAGGTCAATCTGAAACAGCAAATCATCGGTCACATGGTAATCAATGGCCACGCTGATCCCTCTGTTATGGAATTCTATGCCTTTAGTAGATGCTTCTCCGTCCAATTTCAGAAAATTGATCCGGTAACCGAATTTCCCATCCAGAAAAGGCATTGGACCCCCAAAATCACCTGTAACGTAATACTGATTACCGCCGGCGTTACCGACTGTAATACGATTGTAATATTCAGCTGTCGGTCGTTTAAGTACAAAATTCAACGCGCCTCCAACGGTACTGTTTCCGCCTCCATTCAAAAATCCGGTAAAACCTGATATGGCCTCCACCGCCTCGACGTCTTCCAAAGTCCCAACAGGATTACGAATTTGTTCGTATCGGGCACGACTCCCATATTCAGTAATTCCGGTTCGCATTCCATCAATCATAACCACTGCCCCGAAACCGCGCATCTGGGGAGCGAATACTCCCAAACTGACGGAACTGTCTTGTTTGCCCATGTTCTGGATTTGGGGTATAAAAGCGAGTATTTGCCGGTAGGTCTGCGCCCCAGTATTTTGAATCAAATCCTTTGATACGACGCTCATTGAATACGGAGTATCCTGAAGAGGCAGCTCTCCCCACGGACCGACCTGTTTGACAGTTTCCACCAGATAACCGTCCTCGGCGCTGCCGTCTTTGGATTTGCCCTCCTGAACCATTACAGGGTTCAAAGGTATTGCGTCTTCTTCATCTTCTGAAGCGACTTCTTCATCGGCTGCCCAAGCCGGTGATGAAGTCGCCATGTTCATGGCCAATAACAGTCCGACAGTCAAAGCTACGACCATCGCCGCCAATATTAGCCAGCTTGGGTTACTACATTTAGACATTTACCGAATCTCCTTGTTCTTTTTGTATGTCCGTCCGGCAGCAGCCGGACTCTGCGTTCAATCAAAGCCCAATTTTTATCTTTAATTCGCCTTCCGGCGCTTACAGTTGCGAAAAACAGGGACCAAAGTTTCCACATTTAAATCCTCATAATCAAAAGTTAACCTCTTGAGCGGCAGCCCATAAAGCTGCAGAAGATTTTTTTCCGTCAGCACATCGCCCACCGGTCCTGACTCAAAATCGTTTTCGCCCAGCATAAGTAACGCCTGATCTGCCACCGCATAAGCATGGTGAGGGTGATGAGTTGAAAATATGACTGTCAGGTTCTCTCTTCTGGCCAGACGGTCAATCCATTCCAAAATGCCGTTCTGATTCTTCAGATCCAGGGCCGAAGTCGGTTCGTCCAATATCAAAATATCGGCCTCGGCCACCAAAGCCCTGGCAAAAATGACCAATTGCCTCTGGCCTCCGGACATCTCATGGAAAGGCCGGTAAGCCATGTGACCTATACCCATTCGCTCCAGAGCGTTAATAGCGGCTTCTTCATCGGCCGGGGTGGGCTGAGAAAACAGCCCTACTTTCTTGGCCCGGCCCATCAGCACCATATCCAAAGCCGTATAATCAAAGGCCACCTGAAAAAGCTGCGGGACAAAAGCCACCTGACCCTGAATATTCACTGAACCTTCGCTGGGAGTTAAAGCGCCCAGCAATATTTTCAGCAGGGTGGTCTTTCCGCTGCCGTTTGGTCCCAAAAGGGCCAGAACCTGCCCCCTGACCGCCTCGCCACGGTAATTCCGGAAAATCCAATTGTCCTTCAGATAGGCATGGCCAAGACCGGTGAATATAAAATCACCTGTACTCATTACTCGTTCCAACCTTTCGTTTTGGTCTTCCAGAATAGAAAGCAGATAAGAGGTGTCCCGAAAATGGCTGACAGCACCCCTACCGGCACCTCGCTCCAGATGACTGTTCGGGTAAAATTGTCCAATCCCAGGACAAAGAGACCGCCGAGCATGGCAGAGGCCGGTATCAGCCGGCGATGGTCCGGTCCTACCAGCATACGGGCCGCATGGGGGATTATTAGACCGACCCAGCCAACCACTCCGCTGACCGCCACCTGACCGGCCACCATCAAGGAGACAACAGTAATAAGAATCCAGCGCAAGCGGTTGAGGTTGATCCCCAGTGATGAGGCATCAAGATCGCCCAGGGACAAAAGATTCAACCGCCAGCGCAGACCCATAAGGACCGTACCGCCTACTATGGTGGGCACGGCGATGGTCCAGGCCTTGACCGGGCCGGCTCCCCTAAAGGTTCCTAAAAGCCAGTAAATTATGTTGCCGGTCCGTTGCCCTTTGGGGTAAAAAGGATTTTCCAGATAAATCAGCAGGCCCACCCCGGCCAGAAAAAAAGCTCCGATAAAAAATCCGGCCAATATCAAAGGCAGGCTGTCATTCCGGCCGCCAACCACTCTGGCCAGGGCCATAGTGCCGAGCATGGCTGCAATTCCGCCAATGGTGGACAGGACCAAAATGACTGGGGTGTAAAGAAAACCCAGCCACATGGCCAGAACCGCGCCGAAAGCCGCCCCGGACGTTACCCCCACCAAATCCGGCCCCACCAGAGGATTTCGCATCATGCCCTGGAGAGCCGTACCCGACATTCCCAGTGCAATGCCGGCCAGAACAGCCACCAAAATTCGGGGAGGACGGATCAAGGTGACCACGGTAATCTCCCGTAGATCCAAATAGGCCGATTCACTGCCCGAAAACGGCCAGACGGAGTTCAGCAATATTTCCAGGATCCGGTGCCATGGTATAGGATAGGCCCCCATAAAAAGCGACCCAATGATGGCTATAAGAAGTATCAGTCCTAATATCCAAGGTCTGGCCAAAGGTGTCTTCGGCAGCCACCGACGGAAACGTCCTGACGAACAGGCCGAAAATTTCTCCTGCTTGACCGTCTTCTCAGTCACTGCTCCACCCTTTAGTTTGCTTTTTCCAAAACAGGTAACAGATAAAGGGAGTGCCAATAAGAGCGGTCAAAACCCCAGTGGGGACATCGGACCGCAATATCACCCTGGTGAAGTCATCAATGAGAAGAACAAACAAGCCGCCCAAACAGGCCGAGGCCGGCAGAAGTTTCCGGTGATCCGGCCCCACCAGCATCCGGCCCAAATGAGGAATAACCAGACCGACCCAGCCGATGATCCCGGTAACCGAGACCTGAGCCGCAATGATAAGGGAAACAATGGTTATTACTCCCAGCCGCAGCCCTTTGGTTTGAACCCCGAGGGCAAAAGCATCAACGTTCCCCAGGGACAATAGGTTGAGCCGCCAGCGCAGGAGCATTAGAACCGCCCCGCCGACCAAAGTTGGGATGCCAACCAGCCAGACTGTCTCAGGTGTGGCGTGGATCATAGTCCCAAGCAGCCAGAAGACAATGTTGTGCAATTGACCGTCATTTGCCAGGAAAACGCCAAGCCCCACGCAGGAAAGACAGAAAGCCCCCACGAAAATCCCGGAAACAACGAGGCCGATACCGTCACTCTTCCCGGCCGCTCCGGCCAGCCAAAAAGTTCCGCCCATGGCCGCCAGACCGCCGATGAAGGCCAAACATACAACTGTGGCCGGGGACCAGTCCATCATGATGGCCAGGACTCCGCCCATGGCCGCACCCGATGACACTCCGACCAGATCCGGACCAACCAGCGGATTTCGCATCATGCCCTGAAGAGCCGTACCTGACAGGCCCAAACCTATACCAGCGACAGTGGCCAATAAAACCCGGGGCAGACGGATGACCTGAATCACAGTCAGCTCTTTAAGGGGCCAGGGCAGATCTCCGGGCAGCGGCCACGGCAGAGACAGGTTAAATACGATATGACCGGCCCGAAAAATGCTCATCGGGTAAGGACCGATGCAAATTGAACCGATGATGGCCGCAAACATGGCGCCCGTAAGAAAAAGGGGCATGGCCAAACTGTTTCGGGAATTAAAATCCCTAATAAATCGGAGAAGAGACTGGCTTCTGGCTGACCATTCCCTCCAGCGGCCGGATTTTTTCCGTTTCTCTTTTCCGGCTGCCTCAGTCATCGGAAATATCCCCAACAGCTTGTCCAGCCTCCTGGACGGCCATCCCGAAACGGTCCTGATAACCAACCGAATCAAGGTTGACCTCAAGATTTAAAAGCCAGTCAATTTCATAATCCTTAAGACGATAGCCATAATTTTTTTCAAACTTGTTCCGCAGCATCCAGCGTAATTTTGGCTTCAATCTCTCCGGATAGACCAGTTCAGCCAGATGACGCAGGCCCAGCGGCTGAAAGTTCAAATCAAAAGGATAGGGACTGAATCTGATACCGCCGTAAATCCGTTTTTCTTTAACAGCCTTGAGGCCCTGCCAGCGGGGATCTTTCATAAAGCTAGGCGGATGGCCATGTAAAATTATGTCCGGATTGGTGTACAGGATTCTTTCACCATCTTGTTCTCGGCCTAAAGCCTTCTTCCCCTTCATCACCGCCCCCAATCCCAGCCTTTCGTCAAAACTGTCCGAGGCATGCAGATGCGACCAATCCTCTGAGGAACTGCCAACGGCCAGAACACTTGGCCTGATAACGGCAGTTTCCAGGTCAAGCTCTTCAACCAAATCCGCCATGTCCTGAAAGAAATCTGCCAGATAGACTTCAGCATTTTCTTTCTGACCGATAGTATCGTTTAGGACTTTGGTTTTCATAACAATGACATCATCATTGGAAAGGCCGTCAAAAGACAGAGGCCACAGTCCTACGGCAGTCATGCCAAAACGCCTTTGAATATCACCGATATTCGAACGACTCAGCCAAAATGAATCATTGAGATAGACATAGCCTTCCTGATGATGAGCCAAAATCGACTCCAGATCGCTAGGAAAATCCCAAAGACTGTCGTCACGCGCAACCATGGGGAAAAACCAATCCATGAGGCTTCTTTGCCAGTGGGAAAAAATAAAATTGGCTTGACCTTCCGGAGGTCCGGCCTTAGCCAGCTTTTCAGGGGCATGAGTTTTTTGCAGAAAATCGGCCAGATCATGCATCGGTATAATACCTTTAAAATTGACAGGTATAATCACTTCCCGGCCCCGAACATCAACGACAACCCGGCCTTGAGTCGGCGGCGGGAAGAAATGTACTGATCTGGCCAGGGACAGTAACAAAAATCCAAGACCAATAAAAGGCAATAGCCAGCCAAGCTCTTTTGAAGACATAATATTGTTTAAGATCATTGTTTCCGGTAATAAGTACTAGGTATAAATTTCGCGGCAGGGACAGTTATCCATCGCCTACAGCCAGATATCTACAAGCTAATATAAATTACAAATCAAAAGTCTTTGACTTAAATAAAGTCCGCCTGAATGACAGGCATGAGCCATTACTCAGAATTAAAAATTTGCTCAAAAAGCGCTTCCGTTTTCGGTTTTTAGGCATAACATGCCCTTCGCATCCAGAAACAAAATTTTCCGAATCCGTTAACTCTGGCTAGAATTTCTCAGTCCAAAATCCCTTTAATACGGACAAAACTAACTCGAATCAAAAAATTCACGGCCCAACCAGACCAAACACCAGGCGAACACCGAACTTTTAGGGCAACGAATTTGTCGCCTGAAATGGGGATAAAAATTATGATTATTCCTTAACTGACGAGATAGACTATAAAGCTGCAGCTGACAAGATATTGGAAGAGCCCTTTCAGGACACAAAATGAGCTGATCAGAGAAGATCTTCTGCCTTAGTAGATCTATGAAAAGGAAGAAAATGAATATATAAAAATTTTTTGTATTTAGAGGGTTAAGAGAGAGAGAGAGAGAGAGAGAGAGAGAGAGAGAGAGAGAGAGAGAGAGAGAGAGAGAGAGAGCAATAACAATGCAAAAAAAA
>JAISEL010000134.1 GCA_031264185.1 Deltaproteobacteria bacterium | reverse complement strand
AAATCAGTGGTTATTTTACCATGCGTCCTAAAATGGAACATTCCGGGGTTCAAGTAGAAAGCAGCAGGACAGTTTACCGAACTGGGTTGGAAGATCCCTTCCCAAAAAAACAACGTCCTACTTCCCGTCATCAATAATAAACAGTGAGTATAAAGAGATAAAAGTCAATATGGATGAGGTAATTTATTATGGTATAATCTAATAAAATTGGACCCGAAAGTATGTTTCATGACCCGGGGGTGAGGCCATAGCCTAATGACAGTTTACCGTGAATCAGACAGCATATTGTATTTTTTGGTATTTTTGCTGTCCATATAGTGGTCTGCCAAGCCATAGCTGAGGCCTGATTCATAAACCGGGGGTGAAGCCCTGGCCTCATGACAGTTGTTTACCGAGAAAAACTCAAAGACAGAAAATCTGAGGCATACAATTAAATTTTCTGTTGACTTAAACTTTTAAACTAGTTATAAAAAAGTATATATCATATCTCAAACAGAGTAATCAAAATAAACAAACAAGAGATAATGACAAGAATATCAGGATAGGTCAGAAGCGCAAAAAAAATAAAGTGTCTGCTGTCCCGCAAACATAAATATCAGACTATGATTGGCAAAACCTTATTTCTGGAACTTATTACCTCGGCGGATTATTATGATAATCTATTTCTTCATTGATTTTACCTTATGATGATTTGTTTGTATCAAAATTATCCGCCGGGGTAATAATATGAAACGACTACAAATCGGAATGGCATCTTTCCAGGAGCTCATTGAAGGCAACTATGTTTATGCTGACAAAACCAGGCGCGTCTACGAACTTGTCAGTAAAGGTAAGTTTTATTTCCTGTCACGTCCCAGGCGGTTCGGCAAATCCCTCCTTCTAAGTACCTTTAAGGATTTGTTAGATAATAACTTGACTATTTATTGATTTTCTGACATACTGTGTCCATCAACCTGTTTGGGGGTGGAACAGTATGGAGCAGCGTATAAAAATGATGTTACCTCAACTCAACGAACGTCAAAAGCGCCTGTTTCTCGCGAGTGAAGCGTTAGCTTTTGGCCGAGGAGGAATAGCTGAAGTCATGCGGCACTCCGGCGCATCCCGGAACACGGTCAAAAAAGGCATAGCCGAACTTAAAAGTTGTGTGGTTTATGACGGAAAAGTGCGCCAAAGCGGTGGCGGACCAAAATTCGCAGAAGATAAAAATCCGGATATTTGGGACAGAATTCAGGCGATAGTGGACGGGTCAACATACGGAAACCCTATGCGTGTATTGTCATACACCACTGAAAGTCTTAGAAAAATTGAGCGGAAACTGAAGGATGACGGCATAATAATAAGCTACGTTACGGTTGGTGAAATACTTGAAGCAATGGGCTACAGCAAACAAACAAATCAAAAAATGTTACAAGCTGGCGCTGCTCATCCTGACAGAAACGCTCAGTTTGAACATATTAATAATACTGCCGCAAAATATATTGCGGAAGGCATACCGGTCATTTCTGTGGATGCAAAAAAAAAGGAGAACATAGGCAACTTTAAAAATAGTGGGCAGGAGTATCGCCGAAGAAGTGATCCGCGCAAAGTTTTTGATCATGATTTCCTTTTGGACACACTTGAGAAAATCGCTCCATATGGGGTTTACAACGTCAACAGCAACATTGGTTTTGTGAACGTTGGAACGAGTCATGATACCAGTGAATTTGCGGTTGAAAGCATAGCGCGCTGGTGGGAGACAGTTGGCAAGCATACTTATCCGAACAGCAGCCGGTTGTATATAAATTGTGACGGCGGCGGCAGTAACGGCACGAGATCTAGAATGTGGAAATATCAACTCCAACAATTTGCTGATTGCACGGCACTTGAAGTTGAGGTATCGCATTTTCCGCCGGGCACATCAAAATGGAATAAAGTCGAGCATCGATTGTTTTGCTATATATCCAAAAACTGGAGCGGGAAACCGCTTGTTGATGTCCAGACCGCTGTGGACTTGATCGGATCTACTGCCACCACTGCCGGGCTCAAGGTAATTTGTGTCCGCGATGACACTGAATATGAGTTTGCGAAGAAAGTATCGGATGAGGAATTCAACTCAATAAACGTAACGAAGATCTCTCCATATTGTGCGTGGAATTATCGCATCGCGCCAAGAAAAAACAGTCATGTTATCAATTAACAGTTCCTAAGTCTCTTTTCAGCGGTCCGCCGGACCCGGACGGACCGCCGCAGGGACTTTTCCAAGACCTATGGATTGGGCGTCACTCAAATTATGATTTTTCCAAAAAATATCCAATCATAAACTTGTCGATGAGTGCATTGAGTTCGACACAGGAAGCTTTAATCCAATATTTATCTGATAAATTACAGAACATTATTATCAGAGAAAAATTAAAAGCCTGTCTTTGTCCCCTCTGAATCTTGATTTTGGCTCAGTCATTGAAAGTCTGAGCTATAAGTACGGCCCCAGAAAGTGGTTGTCTTAATTGATGAATATGATGCCCCGGTCAGCGAAAATACCGGCGGTCTACCGTTAGCTTTAAAATTTCGGGATATTCTGAAAGGCTTTTACTCAAGCCTGAAGGGTTCCGATGACTGCTTGCGTTTCGTTTTTGTGACCGGGGTGACCCGTTACGCCTTAATGGGCCTGTCGGCCGGCCTCAGCCAGCTGAAGGATCTGACTTTTGATGAAAAATAAGCTGACATATGCGGCTTTACACCTGAAGAATTCGACTGCTGTTTTGAGGAGCACCTGCCGGTAGTCCTTCAAAATATGAAAAACGAGGGCATCTTTTCCGATGAAAAGACGGTGTCCGATCTGCGGACCAACATCCTCAATTGGTATGACGGTTACAGCTGGGACGGCAAGGCCAGGCTGTTAAACCCTTACTCAATTTTGAGCTGTTTAGATATGTCAAATTTTGAAGATTACTGGGTGAAAACTTCTCCTTCAGTAAGCTTTCTTCACAGTCTAATTGCAGAATATAATGGAGACCCGACAACTATACTGCATGATGAATATGATTCATACTCTCAGACCGTTCTCGGTTCGGCTGAGGCAGTCGGACTAACTCCTGCGGCAGGTCTGTTTCAGACAGGCTATCTGACGGCAGATAAAATTGCAAAAAAAATCAAACATCCATAATGTTTATTCTTTAAAAATACCTAATTGGGAAATTAAATACAACAACTATAATATTTTTTCAAATACTCTGTTCTCGCTTATGGGTCAATCTCCGAAAGCAGCCAAAGACAGCTTCGAAGCTGCGCTCATGGACAGAGACAGTGAGAAAATAACGGAACTCATCGGTTCAGTCTTTGCCAGTTTGCCAGCGATACACCATCGTGACGATGAATCATTTTATCACAGTGTTCTGTTCGGTTTTTGCCGCCGGGTCAGCAATCTCGTTTTCTCGGAGACTCCTGGAGCTGCCGGGACTCCGGATCTGTTATTTTACTGCCCAAATGAAGTGTATGTAGTGCTTGAAATTAAATACGATAAAGGCAAGAAGTCTTCAGACCTAGAGGCCATTCTAAAAAAACAGGCTTTAAAGGCCATTTGCGCCAAAGGTTACTTAAGCCCCTACATGGACAAAGCCAAGCAATTAATTAAAATAGGCCTGGGAGTCACCTGCATGGGAAAATGTCTGGCCATAATACAAGATTTCGTCCGGAGAAAGGATGTTCCGGACGGCTGATTTTGTCCTAAAACAGTCGGGTCAATTTGTTTGTCCAATAATTGACGAAAAGCTTGTCCAATCAGACTCTACGAGTAAAATTATACGGAAAATGTTGTCAAGCAGTCTGTCTTATCAATATCGAACAGATAGGGAAAATACTTATTCACTGTGGCTTTTTTCCGTCTGTTTACAGGCGCAGCCTTTAGTTTAACAAATTTTAGAACCTATAAAATCTTTAGCTTTCAAATGTGAGCTATGGGCATTTCTGCGGACAAGTTTTTCGTCAGTTAATCGGATAAGCAGCCATTTGTTTTTGGACATAATGCGCCGTTCAGGACATCAATATCGGCTGAATCGGCCTGTTTTTTGTTAGGGCGAATCCGATGGACTCATGAAAGGTCAATTGGGAAGTAAGATTCGTCTGGTCAAAATATGGGGCACAGCCGTTTCGAAAACCGCTGTACCCCTCATAAAAAAGCCATAAGGCCAGAGCTAAAATTCAACGCTTAAGAGTTTTTGGCCTACGGGCTGTATGTCAGCCGACCAGCCAAAAGCTGTGGTCTGGAGCGCAGAAGCTCTTTTTGCAGGCGGTCAAGCACTATTCATCTTCGTCATCAATGGCATCTTCCTCAAAAGTTCCTTCAAAAAATTCTTCGTCATCTTCCTGGGGATTATTATTCAGATCTTCTGAGTCAAAGGTCGGCGCGGCCACGTGAGCCCAGTGCAGGTTGAGCGGTGCTTCTCCGTTAAAACCCACGAAGATGTTCAGAAGATTCAGTAAGATAGAGCTGTCGCCGGACATGACGATGGGCATGACCGATTCGGCTGATAAATCGACGGCCGGATCTAAGGCGAAGCTAATCTGGCCAGGTTTGTCAAGGAATTTTTTGACGGCCGTTATAAGTTCATTCCGTTGGTCCAGACTGTTCATGTCGTCGTTAACCCCGCGTTCGAAAGAGTATTTAGCTTTTTCGAGTATTTCTTCGGTGGTGCTGTCGGACTGTTTGGCTGAAAAGTTTAAAAATTTATTAACCAAAGAAGCGTCTTTAAAGTCTAAGGTAAGTTTTCTTAAAGTCAGGCCCGTGACTCCAGGGATTCCGAACAGGCCTGCTGGTTCGCGCAAAGACACCTCGGCCATCGCAGTGACCATTTCCTGGGTCAGCTTTTCCAGCTGCAAGAAAAAGTCCACGCTGAAGAGATCTTTAATATCCAATGTAGCAGGGCCGGTCTTAAAGACAGTGGTCTTGGGATCGTAATTTACTTTTGAAGAAAAAGAGATGTCAAAATCGAACTGCCCTAATTCACGGCCAAAGGTATAGGCTTTGGACAGAATCTGGTGGGGGCTGGGCCGGTCTTCTTTTGGCAGATTGACAAAAATATTGACATCAGTGGTCGAGTTTTCGGGGATCCGGTTGGCTTTAAAAGGCCCTTTAATGTCGGCTTTTTTTATGCCGAACGCTAAACTGTCATTGTAAGAGACTTTAAAGTTAGAAACGGTCAGGGCATCAAGGTCAAAAGGTATAGAGAAAATACTGGCGGCTGAGTGGTAGATATCGTAAATTTCCTCGCCAATCTGTATGGCCGAATCAGTGTCTCCGGTTAAAACCGTCATATAGAGCTGCCTGAATTTGGGATACATTTTATCCATCAGCTGACTTGTATCAAAGTTTTCTAAGGCAATTTTGTCGCAGCTGAGATCCACTATATTGCTTTCCTCTCCGAAGGCGGAGTTGACCCCAACAGCGATGTTTTCCAAAGAGTAGTGGCCGATTTTTCCTCGGCCGTTGGCCTGTTTTTCCAGGATCTGGCCGATTTGCAGGACAAAGCCGCCGTCAGTTATATCTCCGGACAGCTCATAGTTAGTGATCTTAATTTCCTGGTAAGCAAAGGAACTTATCAGCTGAAGCAGAAACAGAGGGTCATCTGCTGAATCCATCCGCTGGCCTAAGTGAGGTTCGGTTAGGGAAAAAGTATCAATGGCTGTGAGAAATTTATATTTCTGTCCCGGTCCCTGGAGGATAAATGAAAGCTTGGAGAAGCCGCCTTTCTGGAAAGTGAAACTTTTAATGAAACCCAGAGGTCCGTCGGGGCTGTCCTGGGGGGCGGCTAAAAGCTTAACTCCGCTAAGATCGGCTGAATTTATACTGAAATCCACGGTGCCCTCTCCAACTTGTGACTGGGTCTTGATGTCGGATAAGGTCAGTTGATCGGCGATATTGGTTTCTGTCTGGCCCTTCCAGTCGCTTAAACCAAGAAGGTTGTCCAGAGCAGCTTTCCTGAGGCCGTTTTTGACAGCTACTTCATTGACAGTCAGGATTAACGGATTTGGCAGCCCGGTGGCTTCAGGCTTGACAGTAATTTTGACCCCATGGACATTTAATGTCCTGCTGGCTAAACTGAAGTCGTGAGATTTAGCCTCCCATTGGCCGTTATTGCCGACGGCTTTATTCATGGCTGTCTCAAAAGTCAGGTAGGCCTCCTCGGCAAACCTATTTTGAAACAGGCGATAGCCGGTAAAAGCTGCCGCCAGGATGACCACGACGAGTAAAAATTTTTTCACGATTAATTTCTCCTAAAGTCGGTCAGACCGCCGACAGGAAGACAGACGGCCGTATATTTCAGGCCTAAAGCTCCGGATTGTGGTAAAAATGCGTATTGATAATAATAAAACAAGAAAACATAATGAATATGGCCGCTTTTTTTTCGGCCCTGCTTGTATGAGAGCGGATTTATTATAAACTCATGAATATTAACATATGATCCGCCAAGGGGCAACAGGAAAAATAAAACGCTAAAACAGGCTGAAAGCGCAATAAAATTATATTAATATTAATTTTTATTTAAACAACATATTATAATAATCATGAAAAAATATTTTACCCAATATGTCGCTATATACTGTCCTTAGTGTCGTAAAAGAATGCGGGATATAATGGCCGGCCCGACCTCAGCCGCCTAAATAAGCCCGGCGGATATTTTCGTCATTTTGAAGCTCCTCGGCTGCCCCGGACATGGCTACCCGGCCTGCGGTCATGATATAGGCCCTGCCGGCTACGGTCAGAGCTAATTTGGCGTTTTGTTCCACCAGAATCATGGTCGTTTTTTGAGACACATTAATCTCTCTGATGGTTTCAAATATCTGTCCGATTATGATGGGTGCCAGTCCCAAAGAGGGTTCATCCAGTAAAAGAAGCTTAGGGCGGCCCATGAGACCACGGGAGATGGCCAGCATCTGCTGTTCTCCGCCGGACAGGGTGCCGCCGCTCTGATTTAAGCGCTCTTTGAGTTTTGGGAACAGTTTAAAGACATATTCCAGGTCAGAGGCTATTTCATTTTTGTCTGCCCGGTGGAAGGCGCCCATCATCAGATTTTCCGAAACAGTTAAGGCCGGAAAGATATGGCGGCCTTCCGGAACTAAAACTAAGCCTTTTCGGATGAGATCCTCGGGCCGTTTTCCGGTTATATCTCCGCCGGCATAGATAATTTGGCCTTCTCCGGGCGGAGTAAGGCCGACAATGGTTTTTAAAGCCGTGGTTTTTCCGGCCCCGTTGGCTCCCAGAAGGGCAATAATCTCGCCGGAACCGGCAGTAAGACTGATGCCTTTCAGAGCCTCAATATTCCCGTAAAACGTCTTAACCCCGTTCACTGCCAGAAGAGGTTTCATGAGGCCGCTGCTCCCAGATATGCCCGGATGACCTGAGGATCGCATCTTATTGCTTCGGGCGGTCCGGAGGCAATGAGACGTCCGTAGTCCAGGACATGGATTTGATGTGAGATGCTCATAACTAAGGACATGTCGTGCTCAATTAAGATAATGGTCAGTTTTTCCAGGTCCCGGACCTTTTCAATTATTTCTTCCAGTTCTTTCGTTTCGGCCAGGTTAAGCCCGGCCGCAGGTTCGTCCAATAAAAGGATCGAAGGCCCGGCGGCCAGAGCCCTAATGATTTCCAGGCGCCTTTGGGCGCCATAGGGCAGGTTTTTGGCCAGACTGCCGGCTTCCCGGGCCAGGCCGTAGTTTTTCAATAAGCTGTGGCTGTATTCCAAAATGTCTTTTTCTTCCTTTTTGGTTTTGCGGCCACGGAATAAAGCGCCCCAAAGTCCGGATTTTAAGCGGCAGTGTCCGCCGATTAAGACATTTTCCAAAACAGTCAGGTTATTAAAAAGGCGGATATTCTGAAATGTTCTGGCCAGCCCCAGACGGCTGACGCAGTAAGGGGCCCGACCGTTTAAGTGTAATGATTCACGTGAGGATTTATTAAAAATAATCTGACCGCCGGAAGGTTTATAAAGGCCGGTCAGGCAGTTGAATAAAGTCGTTTTACCGGCTCCGTTGGGTCCGATTAAAGCGGTAATGGACAGCCTCTGGATTTTCAGGCTGACTGAGTTTAACGCCATTAGGCCGCCAAAGTGCATGGTGAGAGCTTTAGTCTCCAAAATCGTGTCAGATAAGTTATTCTTCGGGCTCATGAGTTCAGGTTCCCTGTTTTTTGATTTTTAGGAGCGGCTACAGACAGATCGGACGCTGCGGATAAGTCCCTGGGGTCTATAGACCATCATTAAGACCATTAAAGCCCCGAAAATTAAGAAGCGGTATTCTTCTGCCTCACGCAGAAATTCCGGCAGACAGCTGATGACGGCTGCCCCGGCAATGACTCCGGAGATAGAACCCATGCCGCCAAGAACCACTATGGTCAGAATGTAAATGGAATCCATGAAACTGAAACTGGACGGGGCAATGAAGGTAATCTGAGCGGCGAAGACAACTCCGGCCAGACCGGCAAAGGAGGAACCGAGTGTCAGAGCCGTGAGTTTAGCCTGAGAAGGGCTTATGCCGACAGACTGACAGGCTGTCTCATCTTCCCTTAAAGCCAGCCAGGCTCTTCCTAAACGGGAATTTTCCAGGCGTAATGCGGCTATGGTGGTCAGGACAACAATAAGCAGAATGATCAGATATATCCAGATTTTGTTCAAATCCATATAGGGGTTCAAAGCCAGATGTTCAACCAGAAAGGGACGGAATTTTTCGTTTAAATCCAGGCCGAAAAAGCCCGGCGGCGGAATATTGCCGATGCCACGGGGCCCCATGGTCAGAGAGGAATTGGTTAATAAAAGGCGGACAATCTCCCCGAAACCCAAAGTCACAATGGCCAGGTAATCGCCGGTCAGCCTGATGACCGGAAGCCCTAACAGTAATCCTGCTAAAGCAGCCGAAAGAGTTCCTAAAGGCAGGCACACCCAAAAACCCCAGCCGAAATAGTAGTTTAAAAGACCGTAGACATAAGCGCCCACGGCAAAGAAGGCCGCATAGCCTAAATGCAGCAGACCGCTGACTCCGACCACGATATTTAAGCCCAAGCCCAGAGTGATGTAGATTAAAGCCGTGGTCAGAATTTTAACTGCGTAAGGAGAGCAGAAAAAAGGCAGGACCATAAGGCCAAAACCCAAAAGACTCAGCCAGCGATAACGATCCGTCCGAGCTAAAAACCGGTCAGCCCAGGTTATGGGCGGCCCGGCTGAGGAAGAGCCGGCTTTTGGGCTTTCTTGTTTTAAAAGGTGTCTTTTTTGAAAATAGTTCCAGAGTAAAGAAGCCAAAAAACCGGCTGCCAGCAGTTTGGGCAGACGGGACCATTGGTACTCAATAATGCCGCTTATGGAATTGACCCTGAAGACTAAAATCGGCAGGGCCAGAAACGCCAGCCACAGGGCTGAGAATAAGGCTCTTAAGACGGGCTTGGATGTTTTTGAGGAAATCTGCGGCATATTACACTTTCCGGGAAATAGGCTGGCCTAAAATACCCTCTGGACGGATAATTAAAATGGCGGTCAGTAAAATAAAAGCCACCACGTCCTCATAGTCACTGGCCAGATAGCCGGCCGTAAAATTTTCGGCAAACCCTAAGATCAAAGCCCCCAAGACCGCTCCGGGGATACTGCCTATACCGCCTAAAACTGCGGCCGTAAAAGCTTTAAGGCCGGCTAAAAAGCCGATGTTGGAATTAATCTGCTGCATGGAGCAACCGATTAAAAGTCCCCCTAAGGCGGCTAAGACAGAGCCTAAAATAAAAGTCCCGGAGATAACTCGGTCAATATTCACTCCCGAAAGCCTGGCCATGTCCGGATTTTGGGCCACGGCCCGCATGGCCAGGCCCATTTTTGTTTTTTTGATGATGAAGCTTAAAACGGCCATAGTAACGGCGCAGGTAATTACAATACAGATTTGAGTCGGGGTGGCCAGGTGAGCGATCGGCTCTAAAAAGCCCAGAAAATCTAATTGCCCGATGAGATCCGGAAAAAGAATATCATTGGATGTCTGAGCCAGAAGGACGTAATTTTGAAGGAAAATAGACAGGCCTATGGCGCTGATTAAAGGCGAAAGGCGCGGGGAAGAGCGGAGGGGTTTATAGGCTATTTTTTCGGTCGTATAACCGTACATGGCGGCGTAGAGTCCGGCTATGACCATGACGCTGAAAATTAACCCCAGTCCCGAAAAACCCCAGGAACTCAGAATAAGGCTGAAAATCAGGGCTGTAAAAGCCCCGATCATATATATCTCCCCGTGGGCAAAATTTATTAAGGCAATAATGCCGTAAACCATGGTGTAACCTAAGGCGATTAAAGCGTAAATACTGCCTTTGGTCAGACCGCTGAAACAAAGTTCAACAAATAAATTCATCCGCTCATCTGCGTGGAAACCCCGGCCGAAAGTCCGGGGAGGAAACGCTGCCTCCTGAAGTTTAGTTTAAATTCCGATGAAAGTCCGACTGCAGTGTCAAAATTCTGCTGTGAATTCAAGGGCTGCCATGAGTAGAAGTGAATTGCGGACGTCCAGCCCGTCATTCATGACTGTTAGAAACGAAGTAAGGCGGTCCGGTAACAGTTCACTGGTTTTAAAAAACCTGTACCAGCATCTGAAGGACTCCGGCTCAGTCGTGATGCCGCCGAACTTGGATCTTTAATTAAAAAAATTGGATGGCAGTCGGGTATAAAAGAGTCGATTAGAATTAAAATTCCACCTCTATTCAGCTTATTATACTTAGCCTGTTCTGTTTAAAATATAAAATTAGCCTCCTTTAAAAATAATTTCCCCTAACTCTTGGCACAGCTCACTATGGGCGGTATTGTTAAGTCTGTGAGAGTGCAAGAACTCATACGAAACCCTTTCAATGGCTCGAAAAGTCCCTGACCAGCCTCAAAGGATTGGCAATAGCCCATTTTACTTCAAAAAATTTTAATTCTCTGTTCAACAAGGCTGCAAAATCTCTCACTCAAGCTGCAAAGGTTACTGAACATCCTGCTGAAGCCCAAGTGATACTTGAGCAGACCAAGGAGGTGTTAGCACGGCTGTAAACTTTGAAGCCGTGAAAGAGGATGCTCGGCGTTACGCTGACAAAGTACGCCAAAAATTCCAAGTTGAGCGGGCATTTCTCTGCGGATCTTATGCCAAAGGAGCCGCCGGTGAATTAAGCGGCGTGGACGCGGCTTTTTTTTACGCGATTTGTCTGGCAGATCTCTGTTTGATATAGGCGCAGATCTCATAGACCTGACTGGACATTGTCAATTCCCCGTTGAGCCTTTAGCTTTCGCGGCCTCAGAAATTGATCGGGATAACCTCTTTGTCAGCGAGATCATGCGGACAGGGACAGAGTTATAATTACAACGCATGAAGAAACCAGAATAAGATGAGGTCGGTTGGGGCGTCCTGTTTTAGGCCGCCCCGAATTTCCTAAAAACCATACATAAGTGCTGGCCTCAGGCCAATCGAATAAGTTATGATCCATCCTCTGATGTCAAAAGCGGCGCAGGGCGGATAATTTGTTTTCCCAGAAATTTTCAGATATCCGCTATGTTTAAGGTCTTTTGATTTTACTGATTTTTTTTCTCTCATGCCTGGGAACTTCATTTAAAGCATTAATTATGCTTTGATTTTTGGTTTTTGCTCGGTTAAATTTAATATTAACTCGGTGGATAATTATGATAGATCAAATATTCCTTATTATTTATAGATGATCTACGGTATAATAATTCTTTATCCATACTACAAATAGATTATAGAAATTGCATAATTTTTGAGTATGCTAAAGACTGAAGAAACAAAGGATAAACTCTTTTATCATAATTATCCGCCGGGGTAATATTTCCGTAAAAAGTCCTTTTCGCGCCTGAACGGGCTTATGAGCGCAGCTCAAAAGATGTCTCTTTGATCTGGATTTTCGAGCATATCGATCTTCTATATTAAGGACCGGAAAAAAGTTTCTAGAGAGCGACCTCTGTATACCGGCCCTGCTGAATAAGAAAAACCTTAAAACCGGCACCGATGACATCGCCTTTGGTGTCAAAGCGGACAGGTCCTATGACCGTCTCGACCGTGTCTTCGTTTAAATGCTTTTTTATACCTGCGAAATCTTCCGGATTATTGGTCTTGTCCAGAGCCGCGAACAGAGCCTGAGCCGCGCCGATGGCATAAAAAAAGTAGGAGCCGACATCCTCGGAGTGCCTTTTCTGGTGATCGGCCAGAGCCTCCTTAGCTGCCTGATTCCGGCTGTAATCGACCTGGCCGGTGCAGTAAGTTCCCTCGGCCGCCTGCTGGGCAATGTTGACGTATCTGGGGTCGTAAAGGCCATCGAAGCCGATCATGGCGGTCGTAACTCTCTTCTGGCGCATCTGGGTGACCAGTTTGGCTGCATCATTGTAGTAGCCGCACCAGACAACGGCCTCGGCCTGGGCATCTTTTATTTTGGAGATAATGGCATCAAAGGAAATTTGGCCGGCCGTCAGGCCTTCATAAATGACCAGTTCCGGACCGTTTTGACCCTGGGCTTTTATAAGATCGCGGGTCAGTTCGGCCACTGTTTGGCCGTGGTCGCCTTTATCGTGGAGTATGGCGATTTTTTTAAAGCCTTTTTTCTTTATTAAAGCCAGCTGCAGCTTGACCTGAACATCGTCCCTGGGGGTGGTACGGAAGAAATAGGGGTACTGGCCGCTTTCTGTCAGGCTCGTTTCTGTAGCTGAAGAGGAGATGAGCAGAACATTATTGCCGTAGACGCTTAAAGCGCTCCTGGTGGCCCCGGAGCAGCTGTGGCCCATGATAATTTTAAGGCCTGAGCTGATGAGTTTAGTAGCTGCGGCCGAGGCCATTGCCGGATTACAGGAGTCATCTTCGGTGACTATTTCCACCTGCTGGCCCATAACTCCACTAAGGGCGTTGGCTTTCAGAACAGCATATTCCAGGCCGTAGAAGTTAGACAATCCGTAAGTGGCCAGATTGCCCAGTAAAGCTCCTCCGAATCCCAACTGAAACTTTTTCGGGTCCTGGGCTTGGGAGTATTTTCCTGAAAATGCGGTGAAAAGGCCAGCTAAAAATACAGGTACAATGACGGCTGCGACAGCCAGGGTCCTGGGTCGGGGCAGGGCGGAGGGTTTAGGCATGGCCGACTCCTTATGGTCTAGGGCTTAAAACCCGGCGGGAACAGAAAGAGACCGGCCGCTCGCGGTCATTCTGTTCGAGACAAGTATCTTTTTTAAGGAATATTTAGAAGTATTTATGCTCAAATAGAGAACTATAGTAAATTTAATTTTTGTTAAAACTTAAATAGAAAGTCTGAACAAAATAACCGGTGTTTTCCGGCAAAATTCAAAAGCGGTTCGGATTTAGGTCAGAATGCCAAGGTGGATTATGGCATAAAAGGGAGCGCAATTAAAGCGATTAAAGAAAAAAATTCTAAAACCGGCCGTATGCAGGGATTTGGCCTGCTTTGAGCAGGGGAACTGGCCGCCCTGCAGGCTCGGGTGAATCTGGCGGTTTTTGAGGCGCTAATTTTGGAGCAGAGAAGAAACATGAAGCTTCGGCCAAATTATGTTTTGAAACAAAAACAGCCCCCGGACAGACAGTCTGGGGGCCGGTAAAAAATTTCTAGAAAATGACGTTTGTGCCCTCGTAGGCGCACCAGTAAACCTTTTCCATGTTCACCGCATCAATTTCCCGTGGATTGAAGGCGGTGCAAATATCACCCAGGGCTTTTTGAGCCATGGTGCTGACGTGCTGGCGGAATTCGGCTTCAGGCACGCCGTAGGCCTTGTAGCTCGGCGGAATACCGACCCTCCGGTTTAAATCCCTGACCGCGCCCACCAAATTGTCAACCAGAATATTATTGTCCCGGCCGGGCAGACCCAGAAAACGGGCCATATCGGCAAAGCGGATTAAGGATTCAGCGTGGCGGGCATTATACTGGATGGAATTGGCCAGGGCCAGAGCATTGCCGAAGCCGTGGGGGACCTTGAAATAGGCTCCAAAAGTGTGGGCAATGGAGTGAACTATACCCAAAAAGGCGCTGTTGAACGAAATTCCGGCCAAAGTCTGGGCATAGTGGATGTTTTTGCGGCCTTCCAAGTCTCCGTTATAGGATTTCTCAAGGTTGGCGAAAATGAGTTCAATGGCCATCAGCCCCGGCGCGTCGCTGAAAGGGTTGTGGGCCTTGGCCACATAGGCCTCCATGGCATGGGTCAGGGCATCCATGCCGGTCGAGGCGACTACGGCGGGTGGTAGACTGTAGGTCAGCTCCGGATCGACTATGGCCACATCTGGGGTCAGCTGATAGTCGATCAAGGGATGCTTGACTTTGATCTTGTGGTCGGTGATGACCGAAGCCGCCGTCACTTCCGTCCCAGTGCCGGAGGTCGTGCTGACGGCCGCCAAACGGGCCTTTTTCCTCAGCGGGGGAAAGCCGTGGGGCGCTAAAAGAGCTTCGAATTTAATGTCGGGGTTTTCGTAAAAAACCCACATGCATTTAGCTGCATCAATGGCCGAACCGCCGCCGACGGCCACAATCCAGTCCGGTCCAAAATCATGCATGACCTTGGCCCCGGCGTAGACGGTTTCCAGAGATGGATCCGCTTCAATCCCATCAATGATCTTGGTTTCAATTTTAGCCTCGGCCAAATACCCTAGTATCCGGTCCAAAGCTCCTGACTTCTTCAGAGAACTGCCGCCGATGCAGACAACAGCCTTTTTGCCTTTGAGATTCTTAAGATTCTCAATGGCCCCGGGACCGAAATAGACGTCCCGTGGGGTGATAAACCTGCTACTCATCCGGACCTCCAATAATTGAAAAAAGCCGACAAAAATCCTTTCAGAAGGTGTGAATCAAAAACTCTGAATAATGAAATGACTGGACAGTAACTGGATTGAGACAAAGAAGCAAAAATCGTGTTTTTTAAACAAAAAACAATACTCAAATTTTGTTTTCAGAAAACAAAGACAGTTGAATTAACCTGGAATTACCGCCATCGGAATTAGCCGGAATGTTGGGCCAGGACTTACTCATGATCCGGCCAGAAACAGAAAAAGCAATATATCTTGAACAAAGATACAACCCAGTTGGAGAGAATATAACGCAAAAGTTATCCTCTTTAAAAAACCAATAACTGGAGTAAAAAAACACAAAATGGAATTTTTTTATGTGTGGAAATTTATCATACAAAGTCTCCGCTTGTCAACTGCGGGCCGGTATAAAAAAACAGATTTTGCGGTCAATAGGTCCTAACGGTGTCTGGATGTAAAGATAAGCACCTGTTTTAATTTGATAATTTATCCAGGAACTTTAAAGGCAGGCAGGTGAATTTTGTAACCTGTTTTAAGTCATATCCTCCAAAATTAGGGCATTAATCCGAAGTCTTGATTTTATCCGTTAATTCTTTTAGCAGCCGGTCGCCTTATGACTGATTGTTCGTAATAGATTTGCCAAAAAGCTAAAAGTCCGAACCGTAAAAAGGCGGTCCGCTTATAGGGCAGCTTTTAACTCCCGGTGTAGTACTGTATAACTTGGCCGGCAAGCCTGAAGCTTCAAATTTTAAAGACAGGACAGCTAATTGTTTGACTGGAAGAGGGCGAATTCATGGCAGGCGGCCGAAAAACCCGGCTTCGTCTCCTGTTCCTGAGCCTTATTATTTTTGACTTGCCTAATAGGCTGCTGGGCTAGATTTTTAGTTTTTGTTTTAGACGTTTTTTTGACTAATAAATATAAATAGTTATAATTTAAATGGCAATGCATGCTATAGTAATTTTGTCAGCCAGTTTGCTGGCCATGATTTTCGTAAAGCTGGACAGAAATTTAACAGTAGCGGGGTCGAAAAATTTTTCCGGTTAAAGACTTTTTATGATAAAATAACCAACTTATCTTTACCGGTGAGATTTTTCACCGCCTCAGGATGGGTCATGCTAATAACTATTGTCTCCTTTATTGTTCTTCTTTTAGTCCTTATCTTTGTTCATGAGCTGGGCCATTTTTTGGCCGCCAAGCTTCTGGGGGTCAGGGTCGAGAAGTTTTCTCTTGGCTTTCCGCCCAAGGCGTGGTCGAAAAAAATTGGCGAGACAGAGTACCAACTGGCCTGGCTGCCTCTGGGCGGCTATGTGGCGTTGTTCGGGGAGACTCCAGGCACGGAAATATCCCCAGAGGACCAGCCATACTCTTTTTCCCACAAACCTTTATGGGTCAGGGCTGTGGTCGTCTTTGCCGGTCCATTTTTTAACATTATATTTGCCGTGTTAGCTCTCTGGCTGGTCAACTTTTCGGCCGGGGTCCAGTACTTGCCCGCTGTGGTCGGCCCGGTCGAACTTAACGGCCCGGCCTACGAAGCCGGAATATTAATTGATGATGTGGTCACCAAAGTTAACGGTCAACCGGTCAGCTATTTTTCCCAAATAGGTGAGGCGGTCATGGAGAGCGGCGGAAAACCTGTCGTGCTGACCGTCACAAGAGGTCCAGAAACTTTGGATCTAACGGTCACCCCGGTCAAAAAAGAGTTTGTTAATTTACTTGGTGATGATGCCAGCAGCTGGTCAGTAGGTTTTGATGAAAGAACCCGCCCGGTTATAGGCCGTCTTCAGAGCGGAAAGTCGGCGGAAAAAGTCGGCATTAAAGAAGGGGATTTAATAGTCTCCATTAACGGCACCCCAACGCCGGACTGGGTTGACGTGGTTACTTTAATCCGCCAGCCCGATCAAAGTCAGACCAAAGAAGTAGACGGCGAGACGATCCATCCCGAACCTCAGCCTATAGATTTTGCGGTTAGCCGGGACGGCCAGACATTAAATTTTAAAGTCACCCCTACTTTGGAGGCAACTCACCGGGCTGACGGCCAGATGGCCTTTGTGCCGATTTTGGGCATCAGCCCGAAGTTGGAGCTTTTGAGAGAGCCTTTAGGAATAGGGGCAGCGTTTATTCAGGGTCTGAGAGAGACTTGGGTGGTCACCAAACTGACCGGTCAGACTTTTGCCCGTTTAATCCAAAGAAAGCTCTCCGTTAAAGTCTTGGGCGGTCCTTTAATGATTGCCGAGGTTTCCGGTCAGAAGGCCAGGGAAGGGCTGATAGACTTTATTTGGGTCATGGCTTTAATCAGCGTTAATTTGGCCATTTTGAACCTGGTGCCCATTCCGATTTTAGACGGCGGACAGCTTTTATTTTATTTAATTGAAGCCTTAAAAAGAAAGCCACTTTCTTTAAAATTCCGGGAGGCCTGCCAATGGGTGGGCATTACTGCCATGGTCGGTTTAATGGTTCTGGTTTTCTACAATGATATCCACCGGCTGGTGACCAGGATTTCCGGACCGGCCGTAACCCAGGTTGAGGGCCCCAGGTAGATATGCTGGTCATGGCCTGGGACACGGCCACGGCTTGTCTTGATTTGGCTTTAATAAAGTTTGAGCCGGACAGCCGGAAGATTCTGGGCCGGGTGGCAGGGGACGGGCAGATCAGCCACTCCCAGGCCTTGGCGCCTAGGGTCAAAGAGATGCTGGCCGATAACAGTATTAAGCCGGGAGATTTGGATCTTCTGGCTGTGGGTTGCGGCCCGGGGTCTTTTACCGGTCTGAGGGTTGGGCTGGCTTTAGCCGAGGGTCTTTCTTTGGGAGCCGATGTTCCTGCTCTGGGCTTATCCTCTCTGGCTGTTCTGGCCGCACTGGCTCCTGAGGGGCTGTCTTTGCCGGTCATTGATGCCAGGCACCGGGAGATTTTTACGGCTCTTTACCGGGTCGGACCAAAAAAGGAGACAGACCGGTTAACCGGCCTTCTGGCTTTGGGACAGAGTAAGCTCTGGACGGTCCTTTCGGAAATGGATTTAGGCGGCCGGAATGTGACGGTCTCGGGCCCCGGGCTTAGTCTTTTGAAAGATATACCGCCTGAGGTGGCCATAGGCGATCCAAAGGGGCCTTCGGCTGTTGTTCTGGCCGAAATGGCTTATTTGGCCTATAAAGAAGGCCAGGTTCACAATTACCCAATTATCCCTCTTTACGGCCGCTCCCCGGAGATATTTAAAACCTGGCTGCCGCCCCGGAGATTGGCTGAGGTGACGGGGAACAGTTAAATTTAATCAATTATTTTTGTTTTCCGCTACATTATTTAAAATACCGCCTGGTTCAGGCCTTTTGGGGTTCTCATATTTAATTCCTGCTTGTAGTCCTTCCAAAACACACCTTTGGACTAAATCCGGTCAGGATTTGGTTCTTTTCATGACGGAAAAAGAATTATTGCGGATACCGTTTTTAAACGGTCAGGGGAGGAGCCTTGTATATTCAAGGCAATGATAAATTTTATAATTTGAGACATTCAATTTTGGCACGTTTTTTCATTAAGAATTCAATTACAATTTCACGGTTAGAGCTTCTTTGGCTCAAATTTCAATTATTTTACCTATATAATTGATGTTAAGAGATTGTTTATATTTAGCGTTGCTGTAATTTTCTATTTTAATTAATATTTCCAATTATTTTAGAATAAAATAATGGAACTATTACCGCGACACGAAACTCTGAGAGGATTAGCTCAAAACCTGTAATAGAACCGGTATTACAGCATTCTCAGAATTAAATGCCGAGGTAATATTATATTAATGCAATATGTATAAATAATTAATTTAAAAAACATAAACCTGGCTATTTACATGACGGGAGTAAGAGGTCTTTTGCCTCCCTGGGTATTTACTTGACAGGATTAAATTTTTTTTACTGTTTTTTCAATGTTGTCCCACTCCAAGAATTAAGCAATTCGAGGAGTTTTTTAAGTTATGAGACCACTATCCGTTGCCTATGGAAAGATTTCTAAAAGGATATATACGCATTGAGGAAAAAAGAGAGAACTGCCATCTCCCGACGACAACCTTTAACAATTAGGATCTATTAAATTTAATACATAATGCAAATATTTTTTAACATTGATTTTGGCATAATTATTGCTTAGACATGCGGCAATAGAGTGAATATAGGCAGTTCGCTTTCAATATTGCAAAAATTAGGCCAAAAACTTTGGGCTTTTAGCGCGATAAACAGCTTACTCTCGTTTTGTATATACCTAGGGTGCCAACAAAACCCCTTACTCCCGTCATGTAAATAGCCAGG
>JAISEL010000131.1 GCA_031264185.1 Deltaproteobacteria bacterium | reverse complement strand
ACCGAGATCCGGTCCCGGTCCTCCAGCTGGCGGCCGTCCGGCCGGAGAGTAAAATCGCCCATGACCAGAGTCTTGTTGGGGAGCTCAATTTCAGCCTGGGCTCCGTCAGTCGCGGATTTATAGACAATGTTGACCCGTTCCTTGGGGGCCACTGAAGGAGTGTCAGCCATGGTGCCACCTACATTTTCAGGTTTCGGACTAAATGAAGTCCGCCAAAAAGTTCAGCATACGGGACCGGAAATTTTCCGGCCGGAGAGGGTATCGCGATCCTGCCTGTATTTTGTTTTTACTGCTGCTGCGAACACGCGTTAGTATTATTTAGCGAATAGCCAGAAAAATCGACTCCATTTTTCTTACGGCTTAACTGGCATTAAAAATACTGTCAGCACTTTGTAGCATAGTTTTATTCGGCGTAAAAGTACAGGCTTGACGGTTCGCTGCCAGTGAATGAAAACAAAAGGAAACCGCTGGAAACTTAAACCGAAAAATATACTGTTTACAGGTACTGGTTAAAGGCGCTGTTACTGCTCAGGTAAAGATTTCACTATTCAGCCTTATATATTAGCAGCTTTTAGCTTGGTTTATAAATTGCAGCATAAGCCGGCAGGCTCCCAGCCGCTGGAGGTGTCTAAAACTGCCTGTTAAATCCAGGAATGGGAACCTGAAAATCGGACAGAGATTTTTAAATACTGCCAGCACCCAAAAACGTGGATAGTATAATCTTTGTAAATTTTTTTTCATGATAGACTTTGTCTTTCCATAATTTGCCGCTCGGATCAAAAATTACTAGCCATCCTTCTTCTTCTCCAGCCCGGTCTAAGTACCCGGCTAATTGCTCCAAACTTTCATCAAGCTCAGAATTTTTCTGAAGCTTGACCTCAATAAGATACTCCCGGCCCTCGGCATACTCCAAGCGAACTGCAGCCCCGCCGTTAACCGCTTTTTTAAAGTAAGAGGCTGGCATAAAGGCGAAGGTGGCTTCATCAAACTTGAGAGCTGTTAAATTTTTAAAATGCTTTGGAAATGACTCAGAATTTTTTCTGTAAAATTCCTGAAAAGAAGCAATAAGATCGCTGACAAATATAATTTTTTCATCAGTCCATTGTGTTTTTGCGATATTATCGTCTAAAGCATACTGAATTTGATCAGCAATGTCTATAGACATGACTTCTTTATAGATTTGATTAGTCGGTCTTAAAAATTGGTTATCGTCATTAACAACCAGCCCTAAATCTATACAATACTTCCGGTCATCATCATATAAAGGAACCGAGCTTACAGTTCCGGCAAATACGGCGTCCATCACTTTAATACCCCGGGGTTCAGTCAGTTTTTCCAAAAAGGAGTCAGTATGCGTATCTCGGCGCTTAATCAGGGCCTCAACCGCCTTGTCAATATGGGAGCCGGTTATGGGAACCGCATAGTTATTTTTTTAATCATTGACAATTACTTCGTAAGCTAAAGCATTGACCAGCCAGGGCTGGCCCTCAGACCAATACCAGACCCGGTTTATCACAGTCTGGTCAAATACTTGGCCTGATTCCTCAGTGTGCTGAAAGTAAAGCGCCTCAATCTCTTTTGCTGTAAAATTTTTTAAGGTTAAAGACTCTTTTTTTATGTTAAAAGGGCTGGCCAAGCTGCGGGACCCTTCATCAGGCCGGCCCCGGAGTAAATAATCCGTCGTCGTTATGTCGCGCATTCCCGCCAGAACTACAAATTGGGGAAATATTTTATTGGGTGCAGATGAGCGGGAATTGTAAGCCAGGCGAATCTGCCGCAAAAAAGTGATAAGAGGGGCCTCATACGAAAGACAATCAGCCTCATCAAAAAACACCACTAATTCTTTGTCAAGATCCGAACACAAGGTATTTAAAAGTATTTGGACCATTAAGCTTTCATCATCCATACCAGGCAAACTCTCATATTTACAAGCTTTTTTTTTAAGGACAGGGATTTCATAAAACTTTAATGCAATATTAATTGATGAAACAAGTCTCTTCATGGATTTATAATCATCTTGAATGCCATCTAATAATTCAAGAGAACAATATAACGCATAATAGTTGTTTTTTGAATTTATTTCATTAGTTAATAGATTTAAAAATGTAGTTTTCCCGGATTGGCGCGGAGAGTGGATGACAAAGTAATAATTGCTGTCTATGAGGGCTGTTACTTCAGGCAGGCGCTCTAAAGGCGGAAGCAAATAATACCTGTTGGGCAGACATGGGCCTGCGGTATTAAAGGATTTTATTGTCATAATGGCTTTTTAGGTTCAATTAGCTGTAATAGGTTGTTGTAATAAAGTAAATAAAAGGTAAAATTATCTTGATCGTGTCAAAAAGGGGAGTTACACAGACTTTTTGCGAAAATCCGTATCTGAACACTTCGTATTATTCAGCCAAAGTGATACAGTCAATTGTCAAGACTAAATTTTAGCGATTTATCTATATTAAGTCAAGAACTTTGCTGGCAGCGGTAAAAAAGCCAGTTTCCAGTACGGTTTATAAGTTTTTGGGCGTTTTTGGCAGCGGAGGCCAACCAAAATAAAGGCAATCAGTCATTGTTTACGAATCACCCCGGGCAATCGCTCAGGCCCGCTCTTTTACCGGCCTCTCAAAGCGCTATGACTGCCTGACAGTCCGGAATCCACCAGACCTCTCCCTCTGCCCTTAACCGGAGAGGCGGGTTTATAATTTGCAGGCGTTTGATTTTTGGAGGACTATCCCGGCACTCCCCGGTTCAAACCTCCGGCACCCCATAGAAATTCTCGCTCGGATCTAACTCCAAAGTCCAGTTTTCCGCTTCTTCAAAGACAATCAGGACTTCGCTGCGGCCGGCGATAATCAGAGCGGTTTTATAGATTTTGCTGCCCCGGCCCTGAAATTTCAGGGCGTATTTTCCTTCCTCAATTTGGTTCATGGCCTCTTTGACCGCCTCTTCCTTTTTTTGCCGGATTTCTTCTTTCGAAAGTATCCGG
>JAISEL010000075.1 GCA_031264185.1 Deltaproteobacteria bacterium | reverse complement strand
CCGGTACCCTGGACAATTCCTTATGCTTCCTGCTGACCTTAAGAATAGGCGCCTGATCTCCGTGACCCGCCTGATGGTAGTTCCAAAAATAATCGGCAAAAAAATCCGCCCCGCTGCGGCCAACATAACGGCCTGTCAGATCAAAATAATCCCGGCGTTTTAGATCCGGGTCAAAGTCCGCATAAGAGGTTAACTCCACCATAACCTGACCGTTAATCCTTTTCAGGGCCAATTCTTTCGGGGTCAGAGACCGCCCGCTAAGGTGGTCCTGATCCAGGATTATATGGCCCACTACCTTGGGCTGGTCGCTGATGACCAGGTTAAAGAGAAAACAGGCAGGTCTGGGCCTTGAGCCGGATTGATCAATTTTTTCACAGTGGGCGTCCAAAATGACAGCGGTCTGCCGGTAGCTGAGTTTAGTTCTAACTGTATAAGGCCGGTCATACCCGGCCTCCAGCATGGCCGCTTCATCTCCGGCTTCAATGGCCTTGAACAGCCAGAAACGGGCTTCGGTCTGCTCAGGATTGTAATTCTCAGTGTCCGGGTGTTCATAATACCGCCTAAGCTCCCAGATGGCCTGGATATCACCCTTCTCGGCCCTTTTTTTAAAGGCCGCGACTTCCTCTTTTTTTATGACCGGTCTGTTTGGTCCATACTTTGTCAGATAGTTTAGGACTGCTTTCTGATAGATCCTTTCCTGAGCCGCTCTGACTTCACGGTCAAAGAACGAGACGACATTACCAACAAGCGGTAAGTTGGTTTCTTCAATACTGTAATATTCTTTAGTATAATTTTTTGGATTTGGATAAGACTTAGCATAGATTTCTTCATAGACTACGTATCCTAAAAGAGGTCCAATTTCATCTAATTGCGGAGGATGATTGTCATCTTTTAGCCAATCCAGGACTAAATCTTCAATATAGATTCTTTTCTTCTCACTAGGTTCTCCGTCAGGGGAAGCAGAGAAGGCCGGTTCAGTTGTAAAGATGACAGCCGTAAGCAGGAGGAAATTGAAATAAAAACATAAGTTGTTGTGATTATTTTTGGCAATATTCATTTTTTTAACCGGTTACCATGAAAATCAGCCCAACAGCCATCGTCAGCTTGCCCCCAAACAGGCCGTGAGGGAAAAGACTCAGGGTCAAAGATGGGCAGAAGAAATAGTAAATAAAAATTTTTATAACTTCATTTAGGTAATTTTACTTTTCAACTTTCTATAACATAATATTTTAGTAAAATTATATTGTAATATATATTTATATTAGTGACAAGTCTAAATACTCCTCAGTAACATCTTTATGGATTTGCTTGATGGGTAATGTTATGTAAATAATACGGAACATTTTGTGTCCCAGCGCCACTCTTCTTTTCCTGCGCACTAAATGTACCACAGGATTTTTGTTCCTGTACTGAAAAAGCACATAATTCCAGAGTCGGCCAATCGGCTTTGCCTCTAATTTCCGCCTCAGCTAACGATTTCAACGATTTCTCCACTGGTTGTCTGGTCGGTGAAATTGAATCGCAACATTGCCGGAGGCCGAACTTTCTGCCAAAAGACGTTGGCTGAAAGATTAGCTCCGAAACCGGCAGAACTGCCGAAGGATGCAATTTTCGCCGGCAAAAGACGTCAAAAGTCTAAGCTGTTACCAGTCAGACTCTTATTGACTCAGAAAGCAGGTGATTGAGCTAATAATCCTGAAGTCTGTCAAATTCCCAGCATTCTGGGTTATCTGCGCCTGAAATTTACAGATAGTGCCAGTGTCAAGACAGCAAGTTTTTCGTCCGGGCCATTAAACAACAGGAAATTAATCATCTCGCCATACGGTATCTGGACTCTGGTTAAATTTTTGATAAAATATAACAATATTAGTGTAGAAATAAACTTAATTTAGTTTAGTGCGCCTCATCGCTTTGCATACCAGGATTTATATACCAAAATCATATCTTCTTGAGCATTAAAGTCAATGGTTACGGTGGCTGGGCAGCTATTATTCTGTAAGGGGTTGAATTCTGCTTCGTCTTCAGACTAAGATTCATCAAGCGGTCTTTCTTGATGTGACTCAGAAAACGGATTTTCACCCAATTGTAACATAAAGACCTTTTAATGGCTGCCAGGTAAAGCAGGGCTTTTGGCCAGAGCTCCAACCAAAGTCGCTTATAGAGATTTTTACGTCTTTGACTGTAGATTGGTGGGTTTTAAAGATAGGATGGTTTAATGAATTTTCCGAATCTGATAGCCAGTCTTCTTGTTTATGGTCTGATATGTCTTTTGGCTTTATTTTCAGAGGCCATGCCCTTGGGGCTGTTTATAGTATGGGTTTTGGGGGCTGCTTTTCCGGCGGCTCTGTTTTCTATGAATTGGTTTGGGGTCTTTCGTTCCGGCGTAATTAAGAGCCCTGGCCTGACAAATTCCGTTTGCCTGTTTGTGGCCGATGTTGTCATTTTTTTTATAAGTCTCTTTTTTTCTTCATGGGTGCTTTTGAATCTGACCATGGTCAGGTCTTGGGACTGGCTTTACGTTGGGGCGGCTTTTCCTCTATTTTTTCTGGTTCGCTTATTGTTATACGGGTTAATCGGCAGTCAGTCTGTCTCCAGTCTCCGGGATTTTAGACTAAATTTCTGGTCATTATTTATAACTTCGGTTTTTTTGGTCCTGATTCGGTTGGGATTTTTAATAATCTTCGGTCAGTGGTCATCTGTTTCTTCGGAGCTGGTTTTGGCTCCTTTCTGTTTTTCTTCCTCAAATTACCTTCAGTGGGCCGGTCGGTGGGCGGTTGCGGCCAGCACGTTTAAGCAGATGACGTTAACCGGATATTTAATCCAGATTTTTAGCAGTCTCTGTTTGTACGGAGGGCTTTTGTCGGCTGTGAGCTTTGTAAGTTTACCAAAAAGCCTGTGGCCAAAAATTAAAAATCCCGGGCCGCAGACCCTAACTTTGGCCATGGTGACTCCTCGGAGGGCAGTTTTATGTTCTTTGGTCGGAATCTTCTTATGTGCGGTCCTCTGTATTCCCTTGAAAGACAGGCTTAAGGCGCATTTTTCCGATGAGGCGTGGCTTGGCGCCGGTGAGATCTTAAGCGCGGTCAGGGGCCGGGATGCTCGTTCGTTTTTGTTGATAGACGGGCGGTACTGCGACTTAAAATTTTTGGCCGTGCTGCCTCTGCAGGCCGGTTTATTCCGTAATATGGTCATGAGGGATCGGTGGGAAATTATCCGTACAGTTAACGAAGTCTTTGACTGCCTGGAAAAAAATGTTGACGGTTTTTTGGATTGGTATTTTGAAAATAAGAAATTATTCGGCCAGATTATGGAATACTCAGCTCCTTCGGCTCAACAGGCCGAACGGTTTATGGTCAGAAAAGCTGTTTTAGAACTTAGGTTCGAAGAAGGGATTCAGAAGTTAGCGGGGGTTTTCAGTTCTTTTCTAATTAAGACAGATTCTTTTTACGAATTTATGAATCATATCCCTCCAGATATTATCGCTAAATATGCAATTAAGCCCGACAAAATAAGTGAAACTAAACGGACAACTGTTAATTTTAGCCGTATAATTAATAATATAAAGCCTCCGGAAATTTTTACTCCTGAACAGAGAGGTCAGCTGGGTAATATCTCTGGAGTTACTAAAGTTTTTGGAGATGACCTAGCCAGCCAATTTTTTTCTCTTGGGGTGTATAATTCAATGCTCAGACCGGACTCGTCCGGCCGGGCAGCCCGGGCCTATTCCAGAATTCATCCCGGAGGCAAAATAATCACCAGACTGGAAGACAGCCGGGAGGATAAACCTATTGGACGAAAGACCCTCAAAAAGGCCATTTTAAAGAGCCTCAATCTGGCCCGGACTGAGGTTCTGAAATCCCTGGAAGTTAAGACGTAAAACTTTAGAGGCTTTCGGGGCCCAGAACCCAGAATTGTTGGACCTGAATGAAGACTGATGTGTTAAGAAAAAATTTTGGATTTTTTAGATATCAGAAGTACCGGCCGGGGTATTGTAGTTGTTTTGCATATTTTGAATTTTGTTAATTACTTCCTGCCTCAGCCATTTGGGTTTGAGGATCGTAGCCCGATCGCTGAAGCTAAAAATCCACGACAGGACATCTCTTTTGTTTCGGACATAGAAAGTCAGGGTTAAAGAACCGTCGTTATGAATGATTTTATTTTCACCCTGGCTCCATTCCCTTTCGGCCGCATAGGTTGCCGCCTCAGGGCTGAATTTGACTTTTACTTTGAAGAGCCCCTCGTCGGCCAGACCAAAATAGAAGTTTCCCGGCCTCAAGACCGGCAACCCGGGAATGCTTCGTCCAGTCAGGGTTACTTTTTGAAAGCGGTGGACCTCTAAGACTTGTGGTTTTTCCTGAATAGCTGCAAGTTCGTCTTTGGTTATTTTCCAGCCTTCAACGTACAGGGCTTCATGAAGAGCCTTCAGCCGGTTGGGGACAAAATCGAACTTTTCCGTTGCCTCCTTCAAAGAGGCTCGGTAGGCGACTGCACAGATCCGGCCTTCACCGATGGCTTTGTGCCAGTTTGCCAGCATCTCGGCAAAAGGGGTGTAATTTATGCGGCCAAGAAAAGAGCGTCCATGATGTTCAAGGAGATTGGGCTCCACTCCATTTGGGACTAAAATGGCAGCCTGAAGAAGAGTTGAATCTATATTTTTCTTCATGCCGATCGGAAGATCCACCCCGATAAAATTAAGGGCCATAAGCAGATCTTTAAAGCCATCAAGAGTTAAGGAAACTCTGGGGATATTTTTGGGGCGATCCAGGCGGTAACAGGCTTCCCGGCCCTTTTTGCCGACAATAACTTTGCCGAACCTTGAGGCCTCCAACTGTTTAATCAGGCGCAGGACACTCTGCTTAGAGCAGTTAAGCTTTTGTGATATCTCGGTCAGAGTCAGCTCACGGCTGGAGATCATCAGTAAGCTGTACAGCGACAATAGTTTGGCCGCCGGTTTTGCATCACTCCACTTAAAGGGCATTAGAGGCTCTTGCGACAAGATTGTCCAACTTTTAATCTGCTTTGAGGTTAATTTATTACAGCTGCCTGTTTTTAATTTATTTTCCGTCTCCAGATCCCTGATAAATCCTGCTGCTCGGCGGTTCCCTGACTCAGACAGGCCAAATCGTGGAGCCATTGGCGGATCTATCTCCCGACCATCTTTTTTGGACAACAAAAATTAAGATTTCCTGTCAAATTATGGCTTAGTGTCTTTCCATATGGTGATATTAAACAGGAATTATTTTCTCCTTTAATTTCGAAGACTTATGGTCAAAAAACAAAAAAATAGCTTTTGGCCTGAAGAAAATGACCCCTTTGGGGCTTCAGAAAAAGCCCTTAATGTGGTTGACCATAGAGGTTTTAAAAAACAGGACTTGCTTGATGAGCGTTTAAAGCTGGGGCAGCAGTCTTTTTGGCTGCATACAGAGGGGCATCAAATTTTTTATCAAATAGTTAAGTCGGAAAATAGTAAATAATATTTTGAGCCCAAAGTTTAGCGTCCGGAGGCCTGGGATTTTAGCGGAAATTTATTTGACAAAGGCAGAGACTTACGGCTCTTATTGGAGGCTTGATAACGGCAAAAAAACAGGCTGCCTGATAACCGGCGGAAATAAGGGCATTAAGTAAGGCTTTTAGTCGGTTTTTCCAAAAATTTCAGGGCTGTTGGTCTAAGGATAAACTGTAAATTATCATGGGAAGTCTGATTTTTTGCAGATAATCGGCCAGGAAAGAGAAACTTATTTGACTTAACTGATAATCCAACTACGGCCGATGGCCTTTTCCAGGCTTGGTGCCGGAAGAGGTTTTCCAGCCGCTGAGGCCAGCGGAAATCCGTTTCGGCTGTAATGGCCGCTTACGGTGCATAAATAAATCTGCCTGCTGCTGGCTCCCTGGCATAATATCCCCCAGGGCTGTCAGGACAGGGAGACTCAAGCCTCTCTGGAGCCGGCGCCTTATGAAAAAAATCAAAGAGTCAGGGCCAGATTTTTTATTAGAAGGGACAGAGGAGAATCGGGGCTGGCTTCGACCAGAGGTTTTTGGCTTTTTTCGGCCAATTTGGCAGCTTTGGGGTCAAGAGGCAGGCGAGTTAGGACGTTCAGAGCCGTCTCTCGGGCCAGGGACTGGACGTTTTCCGGAGGATTAAGCTCAATTGTTCGGCCGCAGTCCGGACAGACTAAAGAAGCCTGATTTTCCACCAAGCCTTTTATGTCCGTGTTACTTGATTTCAGGCAGGAGACGGCTTTATAGGCATCGGCTATGGCCAGACTGTGCCCGGTCGTGACGACCAGAGCGGTTATGTCTTTTATGTGGTGGATAACGGATAGGGTTTCATCGCCGGTGCCGGGCGGACAGTCAATAATAAAATAGTCCAGCTCCGGCCAGGCTGTTTCCCCTAAAAATTGGATAATGGCCCGCATCTTTCTGGGCCCCCGCCACATGACCGCCTGGTTTTTTTCGGCCAGGAGGTGCTGAACAGTCAGGATCCAAAGACCGGGAATGACTTGGATAGGCATTAAACGGCCGCTTTCATCGGCCACAACCTGGGCGTCCATATACAAAGCCGCCCCAAGATCAGGGCCGTTTAAATCCACGTCTAAAAGCCCCACCCTTTGGCCGGACCGAGCCAGAAGCCAGGCCAGATTAACCGACAGGGTGGTTTTACCGACCCCGCCTTTACCGCTGAAAACCAGATATTTGCGGCCTAACCTGGCCAGAACTTCGGCCAGTTCTTTTTGCTTGATACCGCGCTCAAGATCTCCGAAAGTAGTCGTCATAATCCGGTCAAAATCGTCTGTTCACCGGTTTTGGGACAGATTGTGAAGGAGCTGATCACTGAAACTCAGGCGCTCTTTATAGAGCTCATTTTGGGCTTCTAAGACTTTAATTCTCTGGCTAAGTTCGGCGTTTTCCTTTTCTAAGATTTCATTTTGCTCAGTGAGCCGGTTAATAAATTCGATCCTGGCCTGCTCGGTAGCTTTTTGCTTGTCGGACTCGGCTTTAAGTGTTTCGAAACCCTCGGGGATCTGGGTGTCGTCCGAGACAGGCGTGGCGGCCGGAGCGGCGGCCTGGCTTTCGGAAGCCACCACCACAGCCGTTGATTCCTCCTGGTCGGCCGTGGAGTCGGGGGCGGCCTGAACAACAGGAACGGAGGCCGCCGTTCCTGTCTCATCAGATGCGGCCGGAGTCTCTGGAGGGGCGGTCGCAGCGGCGGCTTCAGATCCGTCGGCCGCCTGTTGGGTCTGAGTATTTTCAGCCGTCGGAGCCGCCGCCGGAGTAGATTGGGCGTCCGGGGGAGCTGCGGCTGAAGTCGCGGCCTCCTGAGTATCCGTATCGGTCGGAGGAGTATTGGGCGGCAGAGGCACACTGGCTGCCACAGCCTGAGCCGTTTCGGCCTGAGGTGTCTGAGTCTCAAGGGCGGCCTGGGCGGGTTCGGCCGGAGTCTTGGTCTCAGCGGCGGCTCCCACGGCCGCAGCCGCCGGTTGGGCTTTTTGGGTGCGGGTTGTGTAGTTAAACTCCGCATCCGGAGTGATATCCCGTAGGCCTTTGGCTAAAGAGGAGTTGTCGCTTAAGGGGGAGAAAGACAGAAACCCGGGGATTAAAAGGATTATAAAACAAAGGCCCAGACAGAAACCGGCCAGGTGCCGGGGAGACTTTTTAGTCGTAATGCGGGTAATTTGACGGTGAATGACTAAAATCGCAGCAATTAATGGAATTAAAATGGCCATAACCGCCTGAGGCCAAATAACCGGAGCGGCCGACAATACTCCAGTCACAAAGGCCGGCGAATGGTTTAAAGAGCTGATGGTTAAATCAGGATATTCCGAGCCGGAAAAAAAGCCGGACAGGCAGTTATAAAGACTAAGGCCGCTGCCTAACAGCGGATAGGCCAGAACAGCCGTCAGCAAGATGGCCACTCCCGGTTTGGAAGTGCCGTAGGCCCGCCAGACCGCCCACAGGACCAAAAGCCAGGTCACGAACAGAATCAGGGAAAAGACTGCCGGAAAACCGACGCCCGGTATTATGTGCGCATTGGGATCGTACATGCTGGTTATGGCCAGCGCCAGAGTCAGCCCCAGACAGGACAGACCCGCCCTGGAAGGCAGGCTGAAAAATTTGACTGTCGGAACGGCGGCTAATAAAGTAAGCAAGGTCAGAACCAGAGCCGTCCAGTGGTAGGGTTCGTCGCCGATAAAGGACATGCCGCCCCAGATAACTACTGTGGCCAGAGACAGGACCAAAATAGAGTGCCATATTAAAGAGCCAAAAAGTGACTTTTCGGAGGGCTTGTCCGGGGTCCGCGTTTCAGATTCCTGGGGCTCTGTCCGGCTGTTATTGAGATCCTGGACAGCCTGACTGACTATTGGCGGTGTTTGGACATCTGCCGGTTCAGCTAATGTAACTCCGTCCGCCTGATTACAGGGACCATCTGGAGTCTGGGTCTTCAACTCAGGACTGGGAGCTTTGTTCTGGTCAACCGTGACATCTGTGGACAGAGGGGAAGGAGACCCTGTCTCCTGAATATTATCCGCTCGCGGAACTGCGGGCGCTTTTTGAGAGGCTGAATCCGAATCGGACGCCTCTTTTGGCCCTTGGTTTTCGACCAATTCTTCAGGCATATTCCACCCCTTCCGGTCTTTTTTTACCTTGAAAATATGCTACCATAGACAGGATAATGTGGCAATAGAATAAAAAAACTCATTTTAAGAAGGGTATTTTTAGGTAAAGCCGCTTTTTCTGAAAATTTTTTACCCAATGCCGGTTAAAAGCCGATTCGAGTAAGTCATGTCTTCTGTGTCCAGTCCAATTGCCCGGGTCAGCCGAGCTTACCGCCACCTGGAAAGGTTAACCGAACTGACCAGAGTTATGGTCAAGTTCGGTTTCGGGGATCTCTTCGATCGTCTGGGGTTGGGTGATATCTTAATTCGGGCCCGCAAACTGGTCGGACTGGCCGAGCGGTCTCCCGGTCTGACCAGACCTCAGCGCCTGAGGCTGGCCTTAGAGGAAATGGGTCTGGTCTTCATCAAGCTGGGCCAGTACCTGTCAACCCGCCGGGATATTCTGCCCGATGAGTATTTGGAAGAGTTCGTCCGTCTCCAGGATTCCGTACCGGCCCTGCCTTTAGGCGAGGTTTTAGAGATCATCAAAGGCGAACTGGACGAAGAGGTCTTATTGGATGTCTCCCTGGAACCTCTGGCCGCCGCTTCGGTCGGTCAGGTTCATACGGCCCGTCTCAAAGACGGCCGGGAAGTGGTGGTCAAAATAAGGAGGCCGGGGGTTGAAAAACAGGCTCAGACCGATCTGGAGATTTTAACCGAACTGGCCGGACAAGTGGAAAAGCATCTGCCTTTCTTGGCATATGTCCATCCTCAGGATCTGGTGGCCGAGTTCAGCCGTTCTCTTCAGTCTGAGCTTAATTACCATCGGGAAGCCTTTAATCACACCCGCTTTTACCGCCTTTACGCCAAAAACCCGGAGATAAAAGTGCCGGAACTCTACCGGTCGTTTTCCACCGGCAGTATTCTGGTAATGGAACGCTTAATGGGCCTCAAAGTCACCGATTTAGAGGCTTTGGAAGCGGCCGGGTTCCAAAGAAAGGAACTGGCCAGACTGGCCTCCCGAGTGGCCATGGAACAGTTTATGCATTTTGGTTTTTTTCATGCCGATCCCCATCCGGGCAATCTGTTTGTCCAGCCCGGACCGGTTCTGGCTTTTATGGACTTCGGTCTGGTGGGGCAGCTCGACCGTTCAACCAGGGAGCAGCTTTTTAAGCTGGCCGTGGGCGTGGTCCGGCATGACTCTCTGGCCGTCACTCGGGCCGTTTTGCGTCTTTTTAATGTTACCGCCGAAATTGACCGGGACCGCCTGGAATTGGAAATCGGGGTTTTTTTGGAAACGTATTTCTCGGGCACGTTAAAGGACATAAAGATAGGCCAGTGCCTCCGGGACGGTTTGGATCTTCTGTTCCAGCACCAGCTGAAGACTCCGCCCGACGTATTGTTATTGGTTAAAGCTTTGGTCCAGTACGAAGGTCTGGGCACTCAGTTAGATCCGGACTTTAAGATTACCGAAGAGGCCAGGCCGGTTTTAGCTTCTTTTTTCAAAAAAAGATTTACCGTCTCCTGGTGGCAGGAGACTCTTAAAAGGCGGGGTATGGAACTGTACGGTATTTTGGAAAACCTGCCCCGGGATCTGGCCCCCATGTATAAGTCCTTAAAGACCGGGCGGATCCAGACGGATATGAACATCAAAGACCTCCATAAGCTTGGTCTGACTGTCAGTCAGGCCAGCTACCGGCTAGCCATGTCCATTGTTCTGGCCTCATTGGTCATAGGCTCGGCCCTGGTCATTCACGCCAAAGTGCCGCCTTTTTGGCGGGATCTGCCGGTTTTAGGCTTAGTGGGCTTTCTGGGGGCCGGGCTGATCGGGTTCTGGCTTGTCTGGGATTTTATCAGAAGAGATCGAAAGTAGCTTTACAGATTATATTAAGGCGGATTTTTTCACCAAAAGTATGGGAATAGTAATTAATAATTCCAATAATATTAAACATATTGAACTTTTCAGGCTTTCCGGTCTGGGGGGAATAAATTAATTATTTTGAGCTTGAGGCTCAGATTTTTCTGTGTTATAGATAGTAAAGCTTATTATGGTGACAGATTTTTTTGGACACTGTCAGTTTTCCTAAAATGCCTTGAGAGGCGTTTTGATTTTTTAACGCTTAAAGCCGGGTGCTAAAGCTTAGTAATGGGTAAATTTGAATAAATTTTAGCCTGTTATTTTGTTAGCTTCCTTTTTTCTTCTCAGTAGCGGCCCTGTTTAAGGGTCATTGGAATCAGCTAAGTTGCTTTAATATATATTTATGGAGGTTGCAGTCATGTCTACTGACAGCAAAGTTATTGCGGATCTCAAAGCCGCTTTTGCCGGGGAGTCCCAGGCTAACCGGAAATATCTGGCGTACGCCAAGAAAGCCGATGACGAAAAGATGCCTTACGCCGCCAGGCTCTTTCGGGCGGCGGCTGAGGCCGAAACCATTCACGCCCACAGCCATTTGAAGGTGATGGACGGCATTAAGTCCACAGCCGAAAATCTTCAGGACGCCATCAGCGGCGAGACTTTTGAGTTCACCAAGATGTACCCGGAAATGATCGAACACGCCAAGGCGGCCGGGGACAAAGCGGCTGAACATGATTTCCACCTGGCCAATGAGGCCGAAAAAGTTCACGCCGAACTCTACAAGAAAGCGGCCGCCAATCCGGGGCAGGCTGCTCCGAAAGTCTATGTCTGCAAAGTTTGCGGCCATATTCATGAAGATAGCATCCCGGAGAAGTGCCCGATTTGCGGCAGCAAGGCTCAGGCTTACTTCGAGGTCCTGTAGATTTTTTCAGGTCCTGGTCTTTCAGGATGTGATATCTGATGCCAAATTTACGTTTTCTACCAAGGGACTCCTTTTGGAGTCCCTTTTTTCGTTTCAGGATCGGAAAAATATTCATTTTCTGAAAAAAATAAAATAAAAATGTTTTTTCTTAACTCCCTGTAATAACAGTATTTTTCCCAAAGAGGCCGGGCACCGCCTTTTCATAAAATCACTATAATACAATTAAAAAGAATCATTTTAGTATTAAAAGGAAAATTTATACCAATTTTTGGAAGTTGACACGGCTTGTAAAAAAAAGAATTTTGGTATAGCTTTGTGCCATGAACATTCGTTCGTCTGCATGAAAAATCAGGCCTCAAATCAGAATGTTTTGGTGATCTAAGGGGCAGATGTGTCAGGACACCGCCAAATACTTGTCCTGATGTTTGGTTTTTTGAATGCCTTTAATCTATGTAAATTATATATAAAATAAGCGTTTTTTTGATGTAAAATGTTATTTTCGACTTCAGACAATATTAATTTACAGACTTTTTAGTGCAATAGGTTTTTGGCGGACCTGCCCGCTGGACAGCGTACACAATGCTTGTTTTTTCAACTTCCATGTAAGTCAGGTAGCGCGGTCTAAGGTAAGAGAAAGGCAGGACCTGTTATTCACTACCCCGTTTTCAGGACCTGTGCCGGGAGGTGGCATGTGAACTGCAACCTGAGAATTGACGCCATAGAAACGCTGCCCCAGAAGAATCTGGCCGGTTACTGCGCCATAGTCAGTTCCGACGGGATTAGCGGGTTATACGAAAAACTCTGGGGAGCATTTTTGGGCCGGATTCAGATGATCGACGGTTTAGCCAACCGAGATCTTTACGGAATCTGCTGCAGTCTTCAGGCGAATAATCTTTTTGAGTACTGGCTGGCGGTTGAAATCCGGCCCGAGGATCGGGTGCCTCGGGATCTTATCCCTTTCCCTCTTTTAGGGGGAACTTACGGGGCCAGCATAGAGACGCCGGGTGTCTCTCTGCCGTTCCTTTACAACTCCTTAATCCAGAAGTGGACTGCCCCGGTGGACTACACTCTGGACTGGAAAATGCCGTTTTTTGAGGTCTATAATACCAATTGGCGTCAGAGAATGGCGGTTAAAATATGTCTGCCTCTCCAATTTTCGGTTTTTAGTTATCGAGAATTCTGGGCCGTAGGGCTCTAAGTTTGCTAATATCAGGACGTTAGGCAGAGTTCCCGGCTATTATCAGGCCGTGTACTTCAAAATAAAACGGCGCATGCTGGCCATTTTATTTTGGACAGGGTTTTTTTGTCCTAAAAAAGTAAAAACATGTTCGTTAGGGCGTTGATTTTTTCATAGACCTCGGGTATAGTCTTATAGTCTTATAGTCTTATAGAATGATTAGGATTTAATTCCTGCCAGGTTTTCTTTTCCGTCCCTTTTTTGGCCAGAAAAGTGGAGTTGTGTCTCTGCTCACAGCTCTGGACCGGAAAAAATGTCTTTTTTCCGGTTGGAGAAGGACAAAAATGGGATACAGGTAATAGGCCGGGTTAAAAACCATAAAAATCAAGAGATTGCCTTAAAAATCCGGACATGCGGGAGTCTTTTGGGGCGAAAAGAGGATAAGTTATTGTTTTTTAAGGCAAAAATTGGCTTATAAGCAGGTCCTATTGATTTTTTCCAGGAAACGATTTACCTTTTTCTGAGGTCAGATTTTTTGATTTTCGGCTACCGCGAAAAACAGATTGTCCGGCCGATCTATGGTTAGACCACAGGTAGTTGGTTTTTTAGGCTATGATTCTTTTAAGGCCCCGGATGAATTTTACCCGAAGGCTGTCAAAAGGAATCTAAGATTGTTAGCAGTCTGCACGGTTGAAAAATGCTGAAATATATGCCAAAATTTATTGAGCTGATCCTGCAGAGGAACTCTATTCTGTATATATAAAGGCTGGCTAACTATCGTTCGGTTGATTTTTTGGGCCAGGCCGGAGCTTTTTCCTTCAGCCGACGGTCCCTTAATCCAAGGCCTAAGCGGGGCGTGACGCTCCGGGCTCTGTCCTTTTGAAGGTTTTGATGGAAATATGGCCAACATAAAAAAGTTTCCCACCTATCAGTACAACATTCTCGGTGAGACCATCAATCTGCCCCTGGTCGAGGACGTAGGCAAGACCAAGGAAATCATCCTGGTCAATTCCACTATCCTTTTTGCCAAAAAGGGCTACGACGCGGTATCGGTCCGGGATATTGCCAAAGTCATCGGCATTAAACCTTCCTCTCTCTACAATCACTACAGCAGCAAAGAGGCTCTCTTTGAGGCCGTTTTAAGGCACGCTGAGGATCTGTACCTGCTTTATTTCCGGCGTTTAGACGATAACCTGGCCCAGTGCCACAGCTTAGAAGAGATGGTCGAGCTGATCTTCAAGGAACCTAAAAAGATGGGCAACATCTTCACCTGCTACGCTTTTTCCCTGATCCAGTCGGAACAGTTCCGCGATGAGCGTTCGGGTCTGATTCTGACTAACACGTTCCTGGAATACAGCATCAACTTCCTGAAGAACTGGTTTGACAAGTGTGTTGAGCAGGGGCTGGCCAACCCTTTTGATACCAAGACCATCTCGACTATTGTTATGCACAATGTCCTGATGGCCATCAATCTGAGGGTCCATGAGTGTTTGGATCGCCATTCACCGTACTCCTACAGCGAGATGTTCGACTCATTGAAGCTGATTATCCTGAAGCTGGCCGGGGTTTAGGAAAAAAGCCGGATTTTAACGTCATTTTGGCCGCCTGACTTTTTTGGCCAGTGGGGATAGTCATTGGCCCAGCCCCTCCGTTTGATTAAAATAAGGACCATATCGCTTTCTCTGCTTAAGTTATTGTTTTTTCCGGCTTTTTTAACCGATCAAAAAAATGAAGGTTGAAGATCAAAATGATAGATCTTCAACCTTTTTTTGTGTAATATGGGCATAATCATAGCTTAAACTTAGACTTTTTATCCGCTTCGTTAGATTTTAATAAGGAGTTTTTATGTCCCACCAAAAATACCGTCTGGAAACTCTGGCCCTCCACGCCGGACAGGTCCCGGACCCCACTACACTGGCTAGGGCTGTTCCGGTCTACCGTACCACGGCTTACCAGTTCAAAAACAGCGCCCACGGTGCCAATCTCTTTGCTCTCAAGGAGCTGGGCAACATTTACGCCCGGCTGATGAATCCCACCAACGATGTCTTGGAACAGCGCCTGGCGGCTTTGGACGGCGGGGCAGCCGGTCTGACCCTGTCCAGCGGTACGGCGGCCACCTACTTCACCATCACCAACATTCTGCAGCATGGTGACGAACTGGTCTCGGCGGTCAATCTCTACGGCGGAACTTATACAATGTTTGAGGCTATTCTGCCTCAGCAGAACAATATAACTGCCCGCTTTACTCCCGTAAATGACTTTAAAGCGGTCCGCGCCAATATAAATGATCGGACCCGGGCTGTTTTTGTGGAGACCATAGGTAATCCCGTTTTGGATGTGGCCGATTTAGACGGCTACCGGGCCATTGCCCGGGAATTCAATCTGCCTTTATTGGTGGATTCGACTTTCACCACTCCAGTCTTGCTCCGGCCTGTAGAGTACGGCGCCGATGTGGTCATCCACTCTCTTTCCAAATGGATCGGCGGCCACGGAACCGGTATCGGCGGAGCCATTGTTGACGCCGGATGTTTCAACTGGAAAGACCCTAAGTTTACTCTGTACAATGAACCGGATAAGGGATATCATGGCTTAAAGTTCGGACATGATTTAGGGGATTTAAGCTCCATAGCCTTTGCCTTAAGGCTGAGGACAGTGGGTCTGAGAAACCAGGGGCCGACTTTGGCTCCGGATGCGGCCTGGCTGTTTTTGCAGGGTGTGGAAAGCCTGCCTCTTCGGATGATCCGCCACTGCGAAAACGCTATGAAAGTGGCCGAGTATCTGAAAGCCCATCCTAAAGTCGAGTGGGTTCGTTATCCCGGTCTGCCCGGCGATCCCTCTCACGGACTGGCTCTGAAATATCTGCCCAACGGAGCCGGCGGCATGGTTGTCTTCGGGGTCAGAGGCGGAGCTGAGGCGGCAGTTAAACTGGTGGACAACATTAAGCTTTTCAGTTTGCTGGCCAATGTCGGGGACGCGAAAAGTCTCATTATCCACTCAGCCTCCACCACCCATTCCCAGCTGTCGGAGGAAGCCCAGGCGGCCGGCGGTCTGCACACCGATTTAATCCGTCTGTCCGTGGGGTTGGAACACATAGACGATATTATTGAGGCCTTAGATGAGGCTTTAACATTGGTTTAAGAAGTCTTAGCGCCGGAAAGAGCCGGTTTCCCCGGCTTTTCCGGCGCCGGCCGCGGGGAAAAATCCAAAAAATGAGTTTTGAGCGGGGAATCGACCGGGCCGGCCTTCAGAGCGCGCCCAGTCCGGGCGGAAGAGATTTTATAAAAATGCAGTTTGAGCAGAAAACTAACTGCGGAAAAATTTTCCGCGCTTTGAACAGCGATCCGGAGCAGGAACGGTAGCTGAACTCATGGATATTGGGCATAACTCATCACAGAGCTTTCAAGTGTTTATTACGCGCTTAAGGCAGATAACAGAAAAAACGGCATAGCCAGGATTACTGTTAAAAGCAGACTGTCCGAAATTACGCTGACTTTTCATCAGGCCAATTATTCGGGCTGAAGTTCTGTTTCTTTTACCAGGCGGGGCGGCTGTTAAGCTGCAGTCAGTCAGAGCAACTGCTGAAGCCGGCGGTGCATGATTCAGATGAATGCTTTTTTAAAACTTGACTTTCCGCCGGTTTTTCAGGCTCTGTTGTAAATTCATCATCCGTAAGGAGTGCAACATGGGTGCTGTTTACCGTTTTCTGGGTTTTTGTTTTGTCTTTTTGGCCGTATTATTCGCTGACTCTGCGGTTTTGATGGCGCTTGAATTTGGGCATTACTCCAATCCCGGGCTTGACGGCGGACTGGGCTTTACTGACAGCAAACATGGCTTTTTTGAAGGAGGAGGAGTAGAAGAGGCTGAGTTTACTTACACTGTAAAAAAGGACAGACTTTTTATTACCTACACTCAGGGATATGAAAGTCTGCCGAAAGAACTAATAATAGTTAATGATAAGACATTACGGCTCACCGGAGATGTACAACCGGAAGACAGCTATTTGTATCTGGATGAGTGTGTTAACCCCTCAAAGGCCATTGAATTAGGCGTCTATTTCAACCCGCAGCTGGAAATCTCCTTCACTTTCACAGATAACAAAAGCGGTATTTTATATGAAGCTATCGATAGCGGACCAGCATCATTTACATACAGTGTTAAAAATGACAGGATTTTAATTGAATATGAAGACGGAAATTCGAATGGCATAGGTGAACTCAAAATAATCAATGAAAGGACACTGCGTCTTCCTGGAGATGTCCGGGATGAAATGAGTTTTTTATACCATCACAAGCTGGATTCCGACTAATGGCCCGGCTTGCGTCAGATCCGGCGCAGCCGAAGCCAGGCCGTTTTTTGTCCGGCCGCTCATATCTTCAGCCGGGTCGCGGGGAAAACAGGTCAAAAGCGTTCGGCGCCATTCCCTTTCCCCTGGCGTCTGAACCAAAAAAGGTTGCCCCTTTATCATAAAGTCACCTCAGAGTAATTTGTTCTATCTTGGGCGCAGGCGTTTATTATGGCAGATCATTCAAATATTAATCCGGCCTCAATGTTACGCTCCAGAACAAGGGTTTTACTTAAGGCTGTCGGTTTATTTTTGGCCGATCAAGAGATGCCTTATCCGGCCAGGCTTATCCGAGCGGAAATTACGGAGCAGGCCGGCAAGTTTATTATTTTTAACAGGAGGATTTCCCGCAGCTCTCAAACGGACGGCGGCTTCTCTTTTGGCGTAAATATGGATGCGCTGAGGGCGGCTGTCAATAAGCCTGAAGAATCATTAACTCAGGCAGCCGGCGATCTGACTGACTCTCCGTCTGCTTCGATGGCCTCATCATTTGGCGGCTGGGAACCGGCTGATAATGAATGACATTGATAAAAAAGCCGTCCTGGCCGAAAAGTGCTTTTTTGGGGAAGATGTCCCGGCTGATTATGAAAAGTCATATGAAATTTGTCAAAAAATAATCGGCAGCGGCCACTTCAGGGCTCAGTTTGTCCTCGGAAACCATTATTATCTGGGCCAGGTCGTAGGTCAGGATTTTGATGAAGCGTTTAAATGGCTCAGTCTTTCGGCCGAACAGGGCTATGCCAAGGCCCAGCTTTATCTGGGCATTATGTATTTTAACGGCCAGGGCGTAACTCAAAATACCCGGGAGGCTCTGAGCTGGTTTCACCGGTCTGCGGAGCAGGGTTACAGCCCGGCTCAGACTCTCATCGGTGTCCTTTATAAATACGGACACGGTTTGCCCAAAAATGATGACGAAGCGGTCAAATGGTTTCAGTTGGCGGCCCGAAAGGGACAGGTTCAGGCTCAAACTTATTTAGGCCATATGCACGAAGAGGGGGCCGGGGTGCCTCAGAATAAAGCCGAAGCCGTAAAATGGTATCAGCTGGCTGCCGAACAGGGTGATCACCGGGCTCAGGCCAATTTAGGTTTTATGTACTACCACGGAGAAGAAGTTGAAAAGGACAGAGCCAGGGCCGCTGAACTGTATCACCTGGCAGCTGAGCAGGGCGATCACCGGGCTCAGGCTAATTTAGGTTTTATGTACGATCAAGGGGAGGGAGTAGCTCAGAATAAAGCCGAAGCCGCCAGATGGTACCATAGAGCCGCCGAACAGGGAAACACCAGAGCTCAGGTCAACTTAGGGGTTAAGTATCATTACGGGGGAGGGGTGGACAAGAGCCTTGACAAAGCCGCCAGCCTTTACCGTCAGGCGGCCGACCAAGGGGACCCGGCGGCTCAGTTTTTCTTAGGCCTCTGTTATTTTAACGGCGACGGAGTGGAAAAAGATCAGTTGCAGGCGCTCAAATGGATCCGGCTGTCTGCCGGACAGGGTTATCCGGCGGCCGAGGATGCTCTGGTCAGACTCAAAAACGGTTAGCCTGGCTTTACGGGTTGTCTCAGGCAAAATCCGAATCCGCTTGCAATTTCTCCGGCTTAAGTCTCAGATGCTGCAACCTGGGGCCTTAAAAATAAAGACCGCAGGGTTAAGTTCATGACCTGAATGGCGGCCTGATCAAGCCCGGGCGGCCATTACGGCCGCTTGGTTCGCCTCCATTGTCCCATGGCGGCCAAAAAGATAGGCATGATTTTTGGGGAATTATAAGGACGAAGTAGTCTCCGGGCCGGAAAAAGAAAATCTTAAGAGCCGGCTTCGACAATGGCCTCAATGATCCTGTCTTTGTTGGTCATTAAAATCTTTGATTCGTTGGTATTTGGCTTTAGGCGATCATGGATCTCGGCGTCGGAGTCCATGGCGTAGATTAAAGCCTTAGGAATCTTTTCCGTTATATAGGCCAGATGGATAAGGGAAGTTTTATTGGCCGAGGCGAACTTTTCAAAATGGGACTCCAGATCGGCCTGAACATTGTCGGTCTTGGGAGAATCCAGTTTGATGGGTGATTTTAAAAACTTGATAAAAAGATCAATGTCTTTTTGAGTCAGAGGCGGTTCCTTGGCTTTAATCTCCGGGGTGATGGCTTCTAACTTCCCGGCCGCCAAAAGATCTCCCGGCCTCAGCCCTTGAAGGCAGAAAGCCGCCAAAACGGAAAGGATAAAAAAAACCGCCGTTTTCCGTACGGCTAAAAGTTCAAGAAAAAGATTCATCTACTCTTCCTATAGGCCAAGACATCATGATACTGTTGATACAGCCTGAGCTGATCATGAAGGTTCATTTTATTATATTACAGCATTTTGGTTTCTTCAAATTAAAAAACCTCTTATGATCCTTTGGGTTTCGGCTTTTGCGGTGTGCCTTTTTAGGAAGAAACCCATAGGGCCTGTCTTAAGTTTGCCACGGACAGTTATATTGGCGGACGGTTTCGTTTCAGTCAATAAAATGAATATAAAAATAAAATTAATAAACTTTTTAATCATAATGTTTATGATAAAAAAAGTTAAAATTATTGAATCAATCGTTTTATATTAACCCGGTGAATAATTACGATAGATCAAATATTCCTTATTATTTATAGATGATCACGGTATAATAATTCTTTAGCCATACTACAAATAGACTATAGAAATTGCATAATTTTTGAATATACTAAAGATTGAATAAACAAAGGATAAATTCTTTTATCATAATTATCCACCGGGGTAATATTTCAGTGTCGCCGACGGTGCCGACGGCAATTTTCAGGAGTATTTGTGTCATATTTGGCTGTACATACGGAAAAATTTAAGAAGGAAGCCGTGCTTGGAGCAAAAAGTCAAAGGGGCTCAGCGTGCATCGCTGAACCCCTTGAATTTTATGGTGCCCCCGGCGCGATTCGAACGCGCGACACCAGGATTAGGAATCCTGTGCTCTATCCATACTGAGCTACGAGGGCGATAATAATTGCATTGTGCGTCTATTAAGCAGAACCATGGCCTTTAAAATGTATATCTGTAAAATTGAACCGGACCTTAAATTTCGGTCCAAAACAACCCTAGGGCCTTAAAACAGAGACCTGATTTTAATTGTTGTTGGTTTTTTTTTCAAGTCTTTTTTAGACAGTTCAGGAATGAGTAATTTAAACTTCATTAGCATTAACTAATTGTATATAGGTTGTTAAGTATAATAAAAAAATTAAATATATCGATTTAACATATATTGTTTGAGGATTTGTCCATTTATCCGGAGTGTTTTGACTTAAAGGACTGGCCCGTGCTATTATTTTGACACCCAGTAGCATTTCATTTGCCAAGTTTACGGAAGGAGGTTCCCATGGGCCTGGAGCCTGAAAGTTTGGCCGTTCAACTTGAGGAACTGGCCAAAGAATTTATGGACAGTCCTGGTAATTTTAACGGCAACCCGGCCGCTCAGGAGAAAGCTTTTGCCGCCCCAATCTTTGGCTATGCCCAAGGCTCAGACCCGGTTTGGGGGACTTTTAAGAAGTCGGTAGATCCGGATTATCTTACCCCTCTGGAGGCTTTTAATAGCGAGTATCCGAATACCCCGGTGGTTTTGGACCATATTTCGGTCATGGTTTTTGTTCTGCCTCAGACAGAAAAGACCATGAAAGAGCAGAATAAGGCCACTAAGATCCTGTCGGAAGGCTGGGCCAGAAGCCGGGGTTCCCACCAGAGAGTGGTCGATGGTCTGGCTCTGCATTTAAAGAAAAATCTGGATTTAATGGGGATTTTGTCCTTGGTGCCCGACCATCTGGAGGACTGGAAGGTATTTCCCAGTGCCTCCTTTCAGCTGACCTCAAAGTGGTCGCACCGTCATGCCGGTTTCGCGGCCGGCCTGGGGACTTTTGGGCTCTGTGACGGTCTGATCACTAAAGTGGGGAAAGCTCACAGGATGGGGTCCATTATTATAAACCATCCTCTCCCTGTCACGGTCAGGGACTATGAGGTTGACGACTACCAGAAGTACTGCCTTTATTTTAATTCCGGGACTTGCGGGCTGTGCATCAAAAGGTGTCCGGTTGGAGCTGTTACCGCCCAGGGCCACAACAAACATCTCTGCTCGGACTTTTTGAAAACGTCCATACCTTACATTGAGGCCAATTGGCCGGACATGACCGGAACTTACGGCTGCGGTCTGTGCCAGAGCAAAGTTCCATGCGCCACCAAGATTCCGCCAGTCCGAGTCTCTAAAAAGGCGGCTGCAGCCTGCGGTGGCTGATGGTCTTGATTTATTGAATACTGATCGTAGCTGATTCTAGTAAGCGTTCAAGATGTCACTTATACAAGGCCAATTTGTTAGCCTCGAAATAGCTTTTTTGTCTGAAGCAACTTCACATAATCCTTTATCAGCTTGAGAAATTGCTTCACTTAAAGTATTAAATGATCTATTAGCATAATATTTTCCTCTTAATAGTCTCCAGATCTGCTCGACAGGATTCAACTCAGGGCTATAAGGAGGAAACTGGATCAATCCAATATTTTTAGGAACAATCAAATTATGACTCCTATTTGAAGGCGCACCATCGAAAATTATAATGCTGAAAGAATTTCGAAACCGTTTTGAAACTTGGGATAAATGGAGATTCATATTCTCTGTATTCATCTTTTCAGTGATTGAATAACAGAGTCTGCCATCCCAAGGGCTGACAGCAGCATAGATGTACCTGAATTCCCGAACCAAGGCCAACGTAACCATTGGTCTTGCAGGATGTGGAGCCCAGCAGGATTTAGGTTGGGACATCCGCCCAAATCAAGCCTCATCTTGAAACATCAACCTGAATGGGAGTCCTTTTTCGTTTTTATTAAGGACGGCATCCACAAAAAATCTTTGAATTTTTTTTAAACTCCTCTTGAGCTGCCAGATCGCTTTTTGGATGCCTGGCATCTGGTTTTACTTTTCTCCATCCATGGCGCCTTAGCATCCTATAAGTCGCAGACAGAGATATCTCTCTGCCTGCAGCTTCCACATGTGCTGCATGAATTCCATTAATGCTTACTAATTCACCCGAGAGAGCAATCGTATTCCAAGGTTCCAAAGTGAAACCTCCTCGTCTTCGGTCATGAGTCCATATCGCCGCCCACCCCAGCCGCTTTTTTTAGGGACAATATTCTTCTGGCTAACGCTTCCATATAGGCCCTGTAACGAAAAACTGTCCTCTTGTCAATTTGAAGGACTTTGGCAATGGTGTTAACGTCCAACCTAGCCTCATCACCCAACAGGGCGCAGAGGCTTTTCTTGACTTGAGTAACTGACTTATCATTTGCCTCACATATTGAGTGGGAATATGATACAACATCCCTGTCAACGATGTATTGTCCAGCCATAATTTATCCTCCTGGCTGGAATTATATATTTTTGACTTTTTTCAATCAAATTGAACTATAATGTTATTATAACATCTTGATGTCGGAGAATCTCAAGCCAAATTCTTTGGAACATATAGGATATCTTTGGAACATATAGGATATAATGGGTAATCAAGATTAATTTCAAAATACCTATAACTATAATAAAGATCTTTTAAGCAGAAAAATAAATATAATAAATTCAGAAATAAAATTAAAAATAACATTTCAACAATAAATTACTGACATCCTGAACGCTAACTAGAATGAAAAGTCGGTTCCTGTTAAATAGTTATGCTTTAACTTGAATTGGTCGTCTACATAAGCCTAATATTTATGTCTGCGGCGGGGAGTCATTAGATTTCGCAGAGATTAAGCGGTCTGCCGCCGATAATCAGGAAATTTATTTTCTGGACAATCAGGTAACTGTTGGCTGTTGGTCTTTCGGGTGCGCTGCAAACCCGATCAGGCTCCAGTGCCCAGAATAATATATTTTTCCTTTAGCCGGAATTCACGTCAGCTGAAATTGGTCTCCGACGCTTACCAAAATCCCTCTGCTCATCTGTTTGTTCCATTTTTGTATTCACACCCGTTATGCAGGAACCTCAAGGTGATCTTATTTGGCTTTTAAACGGCCGTTTTCTGTAAATTTACAACTGCCTGACTATCACATCGGGCAGGCAAAAAATCCTTGGACCTGATTAGCCGACCGTTTTCACCGACCGGGGGTGGACTTGATATCTTATGATTTTTTGGAATATTTTGATGCCTTCGCAAAACTGTAATTATGTCAGTGCTTCACTCCCGGGTCATGAATATGTCGTTGGCAACGACTCGGTGCCACAACATATATTGGTAAAAATGCCGAAAAATATTACATGTTGTCTGATTCACGGAAAAACCCATGTTTTTAGAAGACAAGTTCAAAAAAGATAATGATATCAAGTAGTTATAAATGCATTTTTCTGCAAAACGGATTTTTGCGAGGCCGTCATATTTTGATTTAACTTGATAGAACAGTATTTTTTAATACTAGAAATATTTTATAATATTAATTGTATATATTTTAGATAAATATGACGTGATAAAAAAATTCCCAGGGGCTGGGAATTTTTTTATTGGTTGCAACGTGGCGTGACTTTTTAAAACGGTCGATAGGCCATGATGATCCGGCCGACGATTTTAACGTCCTCAAGATTGCGCACTAAGGACTTATATTTCCGGTTTTCAGCGCAAATCAGGAGGGTTTTATTTTTTTCAGCCCAGCTGAGGTACTTGATCGTGCATTGTCCGGTATCTTTCTCCAGACAGATGATATAGCTGTGTCCATCCCTCAGATTTTCAGGATCGTTTTGGGCCAGGTCTGCAACGATGGTACTATTTTTTGCAATAACCTGTTCCATTGAATCATCAGGGACCCGGAAGGCCTGAAGACCGGAAGATGTTGACCGGCGCAGACTTGGTCCGTGTATAACAACATGGCTTCTCCGGACATCGTCAGTTACCTGGATCAAGTTGTCCGGACCCAAAATCATCTGGTCTGAATAGTTCAGAGGCAGAAAGCCGCGTATTCTCAGGGCTTCATCACCCAGACCGGCAAACTTGTCGGTCTCCGGCACTGGGCTGCCGTTGAGAATTATCCGGCCAATGTCCAGAAAGTCTTCATAATGCCGATCAGGGTAGCCCAGAGCGGTGGCAATTTTGCGCTTCGTCTGGTCCTCCCCGTACCGACGACCATTTAAAAGGTCGTTAAGGTAGGGAGCAGAGATGCCAACCTTGGCGGCAAAGCTTCTCTGGGACCGTTCCTGTTGGACAAAATACTTGAGAGATTCTGAAAATATCTTGTCAATGCTTTTCATTTCTTTCTCCAGAACCAAATTTACCTATGACAGGCAATAGTGAACTAAAAATTAATGCGCTTTATGGAATTTGACAGAAAAATTTTTTCCTGCCAATTGTACAGCAAAAGACTGGCTCGCAGGAAAAGTGATTGTCAAAAACAGCCTGACCATCGCTTTGTAGCTTGGAAGATTAATTTCCTGACCTTCACGCTTAAGAGAATATACCATAAAATAAAAAAATGCCAATAGAAATTTTATTGGCCAAACTTTTATTTTAAAATGGCATTTTTAGTGCAGACATGACTGGAGGTCAGTTCTGACTGTTGAGATACATAAAATCCGGAAATGCTAAATTAGTCGTTCATCTGAAAAAAGCAATAATTCCTACGAATTAGCCTCTTTGATCTGCCTAAAAAATGATTTTTATTGTTGGGTTTTGTAGCTAGATTTATAGTATTTTAGTAGTATTTAGAAAACTTAATTGATCTTTATTTTTTAAATATTTTAGTTAATAAAGTAAAAATTATTAATTTTAAGTTAAAAAATATTTTACATAAAGCTATTTGTATATATCATAATAAATTTTTTTTCTATTTAGCAGAGGCATGGCCAAGGCAAGACTTCAATTCCCGTATAATCAGATTTAAAACAACCGCAATTTCAATGAACAAAAATTTTTCAAAACTCGATTATTATGGATTTGTTTTTGAGTTCTGACTCGGTTCTGAAGATAAAATTTCCGGCTGTAATGGTATTTTGCCTTGCGTTATGTTTGTTTGGGTACAAATTATAATTCTGATTTCTTCTAACTATGATTCATTAGTTTACCGAGAAATATATCAGCCAAAATGTTTTTCAAGACCTGGGGTGAAACCAGAGGTACTAATGACAGTTTGGAGTAATGTAACATCTTGATTTTAATAAATTTTTTCAGTTTTTGTCTTAAAGTCAATTTCAGCTTACTATTTAATTAAGGAGAAACAGGACAATTTTTCAATCCCTGAATCCAAAAATACTGATCATTTTTTCCGAGTGTTTTTGGTCTGCTTAGATTGACACCGACTGAGCAATTCGGCTAAATCGGACAGGTAGACGCCAGACGGTTCAAAAAAATATATGTGACAAATTTTCCAGCGTTGGATAGTACATTTATTCTTGAAGGTATTTTTATAAATATATTTTGTCATTAAATTACTCAAATTGCTGGTTACTATGTAAAAGACATTATTTCTACAGTTTTGAATTGTCCGGTCAAATTGTTATTTTAAAATGAATCAGCCTTTGATTAAAAAATGACCGACGCTAATTCTCCGGCAACAACCCTTCAAATGGATTTTACCGTGAAACATGCCGACTAACCTATTTTTCACGATATAGGGGAACCGTGAAACATACCAGCTAAAGCATTATTCATGACTCAGGGTTGAAGCCAGAGAAACTCATGACAGTTTGAAATAATAATTATGATAGTAACACCTTGATTTTAATATATTTAATTGTTTTTACTTCAAGGCCATTTTAGGCATACGATTTGATTAAGGGGAAAAAGGACAATTTTTCAATCCCTGAATTTATAATATCTGGTCAGTTTTTCCGGGTGTTTTTGGCGGACTGAAATTGCCCCCTGCCGAGCTATTCGGCTAAATTGAACAGGTATACGACGAACTGTCCGAAAAATATATGTGACAAATTTTCCAGCGCTGGATAGTACATTGATTCTTGAAGTTATTTTTATAAGCATATTTTGTCTTTAAATCACTCAAATTGCCGTTTACTATGTAGAAGACATTATTTCTATGACCTCGAATTGTCCGGTCAAATTGTTATTTTAAACAAATCAGCCTTTCATTAAAAAATGACCGACGCTAATTCTCCGGCCAAAAGCATCTCTAATGTTTTTTTTACGCTTCTGCTTTTGACATTTGTCAACCAGCTCTCCTGCGCCTGTCTTTATTGGGAAGTTATTTAAGAATTACAACTCTTTACTGATTGGCTGACGAGCGGATAGAACCCTGGAATACAGGCAGTTTAGAAAGATTAACGGCTAATATTTCTTTAAACTATGAAGATGTGGAACTGGCAGTCTGATTAGTGCCTTTTTTATCCGACTTCTTTAGAGGTCATTCGGAAAGAAAAACAACCGTCAGAAAAGATCAAGATGATTTAGACTATTTTAGCTTAAATCAGATAAAAATATATTATTTTTTAAAATGTTCAATGTCTATTATAGTATATTTTTGCCCCTCAAAACGGATATCAAAACGTATCTGGTCGCCTTTTCGGATATTTTTGAGAAGGGATCGGTCAGCAACCGGAAAGTCTTTGGTCTTGGAGGTCCAGCCTACGGCTTTGATGGGTTGATGCTTGATAACCAGACGAGCTGGTTTGTCCTTGATCCCGACAACCATACCTGAAGCGGAAAAAATAGTGCCCTTAATTTTCGGTGCCATTGGCCCTGGAGCTTGGGGGACCGGTTGCTGGTAGTGGAGCCGACTTTGGCTCAGGGCCATTTCAGCAGAAAAAAAAAGACTTAAAATTACACTCCATTTCAGGAGCTTGCCAGTTGAGATTTTAAAGAATTGGCTAATAAATCGTGGCATTTTTTCTCCTGTTCAGGACGGAAATAGAAGAAAGGCGGTTTTAAAATTGTCTGTCTAGCGGACTTGCTTTTGGGGCAAGCACATTTCTCCGGGGTTTATTACGAATAAATAGAGAAAAATAGAAATTATATTATTTTAATAAGTCAATAATTATATTATAATACTAGTAATCATTTTTAATTATGTAAATAACTATCTAATTAATAAATTTAAATTTTAAATGTCATATATTATATCTTTTATGGTTTTTTTAGCCAAGCCAAACTCAAAGCCAAGGGGAAAAATCTTATTAAAAAAGTACCATAAATCTGTATGGATAATTTTTTATTTATTTCTAGCAGTTTTCAACAGGTAAAGCAACTATAATCTCTCAATTTACACCTGGTCCGACTTTTTTGGGGCCTAGGAAGGTTTTACGGTCCCTATGGTTCAGTGGTAACTGAAATATATTGGGTTAAATTCATTTTTTTAGTTATTTGATAATATATTAGTAATTTTTATGTGTTTATATGGTTTATATATAAATTTAATAATTAAATTATTAATTATATATATAAAATGTAATTTATAAAAAATTGGTAATAACATATATTTTTGCTCCAATCTTTTGAGGCCAGCTGTCTTGTTTATTGGCGGTCAATCTTCTATAATCTTACCTTAATCGGCTTGCGTAAGCCTGCTGAAATAAGTTTCGAATTTAATAACCAGCCAGTTTTCCGGCAGGCCGGGGATATGAATTATACTTTAAGTCATCTTTTACGGCCTCGCAAAACGCCTGTTTTTTAGAAAATTAGATTTATAATTACTTGATATCATTACCTTTTTTTAACTCGACTTCTGAAAACAGGTTGTTTGTGCGAAGGCATCATCTTTACCAAGGACAGGTTTCATGCCAGGTTTAAGTTTATTGGACAAACTTTGGGAGGCCCATGTGGTGGACAGAACCACTGGGCAACCTGATTTATTGTATATAGATCGTCATCTGATTCATGAGGTCACCTCCAACCAGGCATTTGACGGTCTAAGAGCCGCTGGCCGGAAAGTCAGAAGACCGGATCTGACCTGCGGGGTTATTGACCACTCCATACCCACTGATGACCGAAACCGTCCGTTAAAAGATCAAATCGCTGAAGCCCAGTTGGCGGCTCTGGAAAAGAATCAGGCTGAGTTCGGGATTAAGACGTTTTTCGGGGTTACCGACATACGGCAGGGCGTTATCCATGTGACCATGCCTGAGCAGGGCCTCATTCTGCCTGGCCACTCGGTTGTCTGCGGGGACAGCCATACCGCGACCCACGGGGCGATCGGAGCTCTGGCATTTGGGATTGGGACCAGCGAGGTGGAGCATGTTCTGGCCACCCAGACTTTGACTCAGCATAAGCCGAAAAATTTATCGGTTTCGGTTAGCGGCGCTCTTAGCCCCGGAGTTATGGCCAAAGATCTGATTTTATATATTATCAAGATTTTAGGGGTTGGGGGAGGGACAGGCTACGCGATTGAGTACAGAGGGTCGGCGGTCGAGAAACTGTCTTTGGAAGGACGGCTGACCCTGGCCAATATGGCCATTGAGTGCGGAGCCAAACTGGGGCTCATTGCTCCGGACGAAACGACGTTTTCTTACTTAAGAGGTCGTCCTTATGCGCCGCATGGGACCGATTTTGAGGCAGCGGCCAATGTCTGGCGGACTTATAAAACAGATCCTGGGTACCGGTTTGACAAATCTTTGGAAATAACCGGCGAATCTGTCCGGCCTCGGGTAACGTGGGGAACCAATCCTGCCCAGAATATTTCCTTAGATCAGGCTGTCCCGGATCCGTCCGGTTTTCTCAATCCCGACGAACGGGCAGCTGGCTTAAACGCTCTGGCTTATCATGGGCTTAAACCAGGTACGCCTTTGGCTGATATTAAAGTTGATTACGTCTTTATTGGTTCCTGCACCAACGGACGGCTGGAGGATCTGACAGCCGCCGCCGGAATTTTTAAAGATCATCGAGTCAATAAAAATGTCCGGACTTTGGTTGTGCCCGGTTCCGGAATTATAAAAAAACAGGCCGAAGATCTGGGTTTAGCTGAGATATTCAAGTCAGCCGGCTGCCAGTGGCGGGAACCAGGCTGTTCTATGTGTCTGGGTATGAACCCGGATCTGGTGCCGACCGGAGCCAGGTGTGTCAGCACTTCCAACCGCAATTTTGAAGGACGCCAGGGCCGAGGTTCCTTGACTCATCTGGCCAGTCCCGTTACGGCGGCGGCGGCGGCGGTGACCGGTAGGATTGTCGGTCCGGCCTCAATCTAGCCCGTTTCAGGAGCTTAACGGCCTTTTGGGCAGCCTAAAAGAGAATGGTTACTATTGGCGAATGTCCTGAATTTAAAATCCGGTCAGCCGACGATCCTTTTGGCTGACACTAATATCGCCCAATTGGATAAAAACGCCGCTCTTCTCCAGGAAATAGGGCTGTTTAACCACCTGCATGCGGAAAACGGGTCTGAAGCCATGGCTATGTTCAAAAACTTCACCCCGGATATCCTGATTTTATCCCAGGAGCTGCCTGATATTTCCGGTCTGTCGCTTCTATCCATGGTCAGACAGCTGGACGTTGATCTCAAAACTACCGTAATTTTATACAGCTCCAATGTTAATAATAAGCTTTTAATCCGAGCCGGCCGCTTCGGAGTGGACAATATTTTATCTTTTCCTTACGCCGACGATACTTTCCAGCAGAAGATCATTGAGACCATCCAGGAACCGGGGGATTCTGATGTTGAGAAAGTAGACCACCTGGTCGGCAAGTGCCAGGAACAGATGAATAAAGGGAATTACGAGGATGCTTTGGTAACCTGTAATGAAATATTGGATATTCACGAAAATGCTGAAATTTTTTATAATTTAGGATATATATTGAGTATTCGAGGCAATTTTGAAGAGGCTCTAAGCTACTTTAAGAAAGCGACCAAAATCAACAGTCAGCATGCCAGGGCTTTTAAGCAGATGGGGCTTATATACCAGAAACTGGGCCGGATCCAGGAAGCTCAAGGCTGTCTGGAACGGGCCGCTGACCTCCATCTGGTATTAAATGAGGAAAATGAGGCTGAGGAGATCCTTAATACGGTTTTGACCTTGCGACCTGATACTACAAACGTTTATAATAGTTTGGGAATAATTTACCGTCATCAAGGCCGTCTGGACGAAGCGATTAAGGCGTATGAAAAAGCCATTAAGGTTCACCCCACAGACGAGAATATTTATTTTAACTTATCCAGAGTTTATTTAGATAAAAACGATAAAATTTTAGCCAAGGAAACTCTGAAACAAGCTTTAAGCCTTAATCCCGGTTTTGTGGCGGCTCAGGACTTACTTAGGGCCGCCGAGATGGGCTTGAGACTTAAAACCGGAGAAAAATAATCGGCATGGCCGAAACTAAGATTACTTTACTTCCTGATTCCCTGGTTCATGGATTAAAAGTCCGTCTTCTGGCTATGGAGACGACTAAGTCCAAATGGGATACTATTTTTATCGGCTCCAAACCTGGCCGTTATATAGTTTTGGAACAACCCCGGGTTAACGGGCTACCGGTCAAACTTGATGACAACAGTAAGTGGTCAGTCAATTTTATTAATAACGGCCAGATCTTCAATTTTTCCTGTGAGGTCATCGGCAGTTGCTTTAGGCCCGTGCCTCTGGTCTTTTTGTCTTATCCCGCCAGTATAGAGACGGCCAATTTAAGAAACAACAAGCGCTACCCTGTTCATATTCCGGTGACGGTTGATCGGTTGGACGAGACCAATGTTCCGGAGATCCTGACTAAAGGTCTTTTGCTGGATCTCTCCTGGGGCGGTTGTTTGGTGGCCTCAACCAGCGAAATCCCTCCAGAGTTGAAACTTCTTCTGAATCTTTACATTGATGAGCAGAAAACCATTAACGGCCTGCAGGTGGAGAAGAAAAGCGGCCGCAATTTTCAGGGGACGTTTTACTCTGGTTTATCATTTTTACCGACTAATACTTCGGCGGTCAACAATCAGATAGGCGAGCTTTTAAACGACATTGAGCACATCCCTTTAAGGCTTTAAGGTGGCTTACGGCTTTGGGGTTCAATTCACGGCAGGCGGTTTTCGTCATTGCCAAAATAACGTAAATTTAAGGATTTACTTCATGAAGAAAATCACCAACCTGATCATTTTTTCGGTCATAGCAATTTTTTTCGGTTCCGCCGTCTTTTATGGTGCCGATGAACCGGCCAAACGCCATCCGTCCTACAGTTTGCTGGGGCGGGACAAGCCGCCGGCTGATTCCCCTTTGAACCCCAATTTTGTGGTTTCCAACGAGGCTAATATCAAAGAAAGCTCCCTTTGGCGCAGCAGCTATATTCCCGATCGGTTAGTGGGCTTGGATGTGGCCGATATTGACGGGGACGGGCGCAATGAACTGGTCTACGTCACCCCGCATAATGTCTATCTGGCCCGCCGGAGCGGCCCGATTCTGGAGCAGCTGGCTACTTTCAGTACCGAAAACAACATTACTATAGTGTCCGTGGATCTCTTCGATACGGATAATAACGGAAAAAAAGAGATCATCCTCTCGGCCCAGTACAGTGATCAGACAGCCTCTTCCCTGGTTTTGGCTTATAACGGCTCCAAAGAGCTCCAGCTTCTGGTGAAAAATCTGTCCTGGTATCTGAGGGTCACCGGGCCGGCCGGGCAAAGACGTTTAACCGGTCAGAAGCCCTCGACCAACAGTAACGAGTCTTACGGCGGGAAACCCCATTACGTGGAGTTTAAAGACGGTGAAATAAAATCTCAGGGTCTTGTGCCGGTGCCCAGAAATATAAATCTCTACAGTTTTAATATCGGCAACTTAGGCACCCAGAACACCCGTCTGGTGGCGGCTATTAAATCCGTTGACGAGCATCTGACTCTCTTTGATACCGGGGGCGGCAAAGTCTGGGAGAGCCCTGACAGTTATGCCGGGACCACCAACCACATAGTTCTGCCCACTTACAGGGAGCAGAGCCCAAATCTGGTGTTTTTGCCCACCCGGCTTATTATCGACGATATTGACAGTGACGGCATTAATGAAATAATTGTGGCCAAAAACAATCAGGGCGGCGTACCTTTCATGAAGAACCTGAGGTCATATAACAGCGGCATAATTGAGGCCCGTAAGTTCACCAACCTGTCTTTGGTTCCATTCTTTAACAGCGCCAATTTGTTGCCCGGTCCGGCGGTTGATTATGTTTTCCAGGATTTCGACAACAACGGCACCAAAGATTTGGTGGTCGGGGTGGTCATTGATACTGGCAGCGGCATGATGAGGGATGGACGCTCAGTTATCGTCGGCTATATTGATCTCTATTCCCAGAAACCTGAGCAGGAAGAAACAGCCCAACCGGTTGCTACCACCAGAAGATAGTTATTTTGACCAAAAAAGAAAAATTTCTTGACATTTAAGTTTTGGTATGTTAATTAAGTTCTTCCTTGCCAGGGAGAGATGTCCGAGTGGCTGAAGGAGCACGATTGGAAATCGTGTGTGGGGCTTATAACTCCACCGAGGGTTCGAATCCCTCTCTCTCCGCCAGACTTCGTCAATCCGAACCCCAACCGTTCGCTGATTTATCCGGTGAGCGAGGGATTCGGATTTGTTTTATGGCTGGAGGAAAAGGTGGAATCGCTCTAAAGCCCCAGCTTTCCATATAATGGTGAAGTAAAAAAATTATACTGCATCTCATGATAGCTTGCTATAATTAACTTAATGGAGGTGCTTATGACGATTTCCGAAATAGTAAAGGCCATACGCAAGGAACTTGATATATCTCAGGAAACACTTGCCCACGAACGAACTAAGCGTAAGCTTTACAACGGTTAACCGTTGGGAAAACGGGGGTTCAAAGCCGGGCCGTCTCGCAGCTGTCCAAATTAAGGACTATTTTTTTTAAGGCGTTATCTGAAGAAATTATTACTGAACTGGATAAACATAGTTTTATCATGGGGTAAGGGTAGTGATGAATATTTTGGACTTGTTTGCAGGCGCAGGAGAATTTAATCTTGACTTTCTCCTTGCGGATTTTAATATTATCTGAGCTGTTCTTGTCAGATAATAATTGGAAAGTCAGTCTGCTTTGAATTAAATATGCGCAATGTAAAAGCGTCAGGTCGCTTTAGGGTAATCGAAAAAGAAACAGGCAATATAGTTGTTCCGACTTTTGATTCGCTTTCTACTGGGCGAATGGCATTATTATTATTATTTTCGTCACAATAATTCGCTATGCTGATTACAACAATATGCTCAAGAGTATTAAACTAGACGACATTTCTGGTATTGTAGTCATAGATGAAGTTGGACTACATTTATACAGCAGTTTACAAAGGGATATATTACCAAAACCCATTAAGCGGTTTCCAAAAGTTCAGTTCATCATTACTTATCACTCACCCCTGTTTATACTTGGAATGGAAGAGGCGTGCGGTACTGATGGCTATGAATTAATTCAAATGCCAGAAGGCGGAAAAATTGGAGAGAAATGTTTTCAGAATTTTAAAAGGCGTATGAATATTTTGCAGCAACTCAGAAATATCAAGCAGTAATGTCTTCAAAGATTACAGCATCAAAGAGCAAGACGCTTATTGTAACCGAAAAGAAAAACTGACTGGATACACTTAAAAGCGGCATACTCATATTTGCGTTCTGTTGAAAAGCACCACGAATGGATATTGATTTTTTTGATGTAAAATTGGTTTCACTTTGCAAAAACACGTCAAAGATAAAGCGTGACAATATTGTGATATTTATCGCTGATGCAGATAAGCCAGCTATTACGAAAGATTTAGCCGCCGTTTCGTCCGGTACTGAAGGAAATACCACAGCAGAACGTTGCCGGGTTCACGGCGAAGCACCTTATTCAAAGGTATACTCGTTCGTCCTGCCTGTTCCTATAATTCGTGACCAAACGCCGTTGGTATATGTATTGAACACTTTTACTCTTATGAAGTTATCAAAAGCGAAGTCCTGTGTCCAGAGGGCGACAATAGGTGCCTGTATATGGGGGACAAGCTTGACTGCACAGGAATGGGTAACGGCATTCGTTTCGGAAAGAAAAGTAGCAATAAATGTGGCGATAGTAAAATGAAAATAATTGATGAGGATGTCTATAAAGCCGAAAAAGGCAGCACCACCAATATCGCTCTATCTAAGAAGTATTTCGCTGAAAAAATCGCTTCCCGCCAAGCACTATTCGATAGCATTGATTTTGAATCATTTGTACCTATATTTGAAATAATTAGGGATATACTTTTGTATGATAATAATATTAATACGCGCAAAGATTTGTGATCCTATATGGTCCTCTTTATCCCATTCATAGTAGATCCACCTCACCTCCTAAAAAAAGTCAGAGGATAAGAAAGAGAACCACCAAAAATGTAACCAGCCCGATTAAGTCAAACATAAAAGGGAAGGTAAAATTTCTCCATTTCAAACTCTAAAAATTTTCTTGACTAATTTTAGATTAAGGAGTATTAAATGAAGGCGCAAACGGAGGGTTAGGCAACCTCACATTATTTTTAACAAGCTTTTTTTGAATGGCCGAAAGAAAAAAGCGGCCAGAGAGTAGTTTACAGGTAATTTAAGCTTTTTGTCAGCCTAAATACCTGTTAACAGCCTTAAAAAGATTTTTATTATTGAGATTATTATCGATGTAACTATATTTTTTAATGGTTATGGTATAACAAAATCAACTATTTATAGTTTGAGTTTGTATCCTTTTTCTGCTATTATTTTAAAAAAAGACGGTGGGTGTAGCTCAGTTTGGTTAGAGCGCCAGGTTGTGGCCCTGGAGGCCGTGGGTTCAAGTCCCATTACCCACCCCAGCTTGCAACAGTCAGGAAATAATTTAGATTAATGCCGAAGTGGCGGAACTGGTAGACGCACGGGTCTCAAAAACCCGCGAGATTCTTCTCGTGTCGGTTCGATCCCGACCTTCGGCACCACCTGTAAAAAATAAAAGTTAAGTGATTACAATTACTTAGCTTTTCGGATTTGACGACCAGTTGACCTTACCGCGAGGCCCGTTTTTGGCCTGTGTGCCAAAAGTGTGTGCCAAAAAACTCCTTTTGGGGGTCGTGGCAGCCATGAAAATGTCATCGTCAGATCCGCCTTCCTGCCGATTCAAAAAATCGGTCCGTGGGCCGTCGCACGTCTATAAGCGGGGGGATTTTTATTATTTTCGGCTGGCCTTCCCCGAAGATCTGAAATCCAGGCTGGGCCAAGAGATTAGGCTGAGCCTCAGAACTCCCTTCCGCCGGAAAGCTCTGGAACTTGCGGGACTGATATTCGCCATTATACAGGAAATGATGGATGCCCCTAACATGGACTTAAACGAGCTGAAACGCAGACTTAATCAGCATATCAGCATGAAGTTGGAAGAAGATTCCAGAGATTTAACCCCCCGTAAGTCATCTGCGCTTTTTGAAGACGTTGAATCAGTGCATCCTGAGTATAATTATACTGAAGCTTGTCAATATATCGTAAAGAATTTAGTGTCTGATATAAAAGACGAAAAGTCCTTGCGTTCCTGGTCCGATATTGCTATTCCATCTCTTATAACAGCTGGCATTATTGATTCGCGTTTTAACGAACTGGCGCCGGAAGAGGACAAATTAATTGTAACTAAATTCTTTTTGGAATCTGAAATAAAATTCCATTCTATTTTAGCGAAAAGGGCTGAAGGCGACTTTTCTTATGAAGATAATTTTACCTTAACAGATAACAGTAAGCCAAAAAATTTTATTACTGAGCTTTTAGATGTTAATGAGTGTATAAAATATTTAACTCCAGCTAATCAAAATGTAATGGACCGATATGCTGAAATGATTAAAAGTAATAAATCTATTCAGGATGCCTTGGCCGATATTGATTACAGCCTAAGTCGCGGGGAAAACAAATCGACAACAAAACCAGAATTTGACTATGATTCTGATCTTAAAAACATATCAACTGACCTTAAAGATATTAAAAATCTTGTAATTAATAATTTATCTAACAGACAAAATCAGGATATTAATTCTGGAGCACTAGTTAATTTTGAAGATATTAGCAAACTTACGAATATTTTAAATGACAGTGTAGCTAAAAAGCCTCAATCCATCTCTTATTCTGAGGCGGTTGTTCGTTTTGTCAAGGACAAAATAGACGCGAAAAAATGGAAAGAGAACCAAATTTCTTCCCATAAATCTGATCTTGAAATGTTTATATCTGTTATAGGTGATATACGATTAGATCAAATTGACAGAGCTTGCGTCAGGAGATATAGAGATACGCTGGCAAAATTGCCGCCTAATTTTTCTCGCGCAAACAAAAAATTTGAAGGCAAATCAATTTCAGAACTTTTGAAAATGAATCACCCTGGAGTGCTGACCGCGAAGCGAGTTAATTTTCTTGTTCAATGTGTCTCTAGTTTGCTTGATTGGTGCAAAAATGAACAGTTAATTTCTGAAAATCCCGCTAAAGGGCTGCAAATTAAAGATAATAGCCAAGAAATTAATGACAAATTTCCTTTTAGCAATGAAGATCTAAAATTAATTTTTTCTCATCCTAAATATACTGAAGGACTTTTTAAGTTTCCTGCTTATTTTTGGTTGCCTTTGATTGGCCTTTTTACTGGAATGAGGCTTGAAGAAATCGCTCAATTACATATAGGCGATATATATATGGAAGATAATATTTGGATTATTGATATTAATGAAAAGAATAATGATTCTCAAGAAAATATTAAGTCAGTAAAAACTAGTAGTTCTATACGTTTAATTCCTATACATAGCACATTAATAAATTTAGGTTTTATTGAATACCATAAATATTTATCTGAGAAAAAGAGTATTCGTTTATTTCCTGAGTTAAATCGGACAGACAAAACAGTTCAATTTGGGAAACAACCAGGCAAACAATTTGCAGCTTTAATTAAAGGCACACTTAATAAGCCAGGTTTTTCAGCTGAAAAGAAGTCTTTTCATTCTTTACGACATACATTTGCAGATTTTTATAAGCAAAATGATTTGCAAAACGATGTTTTTACTCAAATATTTGGCCATACTCTTATTAAATTATCTAAAAAACGCTACGGAAGCCCATTTCCTCCAGTAAAATTGCAGACAGTTATTGAAAAGCTTGACTATGGCATTGATTTATCTCATTTAAAGAATTCTAAATATATTAATCCAATTATTTAATGGTGTTGATATTATTTTTTATTTACAATGGGAAATAGATTTTCCGTTAAATCAGTAAGTTAGCTAATTATGGATGACATAAAAAATTATAATACGAAAGAAAAGATACAATATTTATCTGATATGATAGAATATGAATATATTGAGCGGATTTCTGTAGCTAATTATGTCTCTTATATAAGAAAAATGTTGCCATTAGACGATGAAACACCGAATAGACTTGAATTTATGAGGCATGATTATAATATCTCTCGTGATTTAAGTTGGACGAAAAATTCAAACCGAGAGTCCGGTAGGAATTTAATTGACTTATATACATCTATAAAAGCGATTAAAGAAGAATATAGTTATAGGAGTTTCGCTGATTTTTTTGGAATTTCAATGAAAAAAAGTGATATTATGGTTTATAATGATATTCCAGAATACCACCAACAAAATATATTAACTATTGTGGATGAATATATTCATTTAAGTATTAATAGTTATAAAATAGAATATAGTATTCATAAATATTTTGTATATAGGAATCTTGATGGTAGTATACGAGGAATTGTTGTCTCTTATAAAGACAATTCTGATTATTTATTAAATATAGTGTTTGTTCAATACATTAGAAAAATTACTGTAGAATATGCAGATAATAGCAAATTGGCGATTCTTTTACAGAGACCAATAGATTATTCTCAGCCTAATAAATATATTAAAATTGAAAGATCTTTTTTTACTGAACCATATCCTATTTATAATATTTTAGGACTTTATTCTTTCCCGGAAAAAAACGTAATAATTGTTGATAATGAAGAAAAATGTGATGATTTGAATAATTGTTTCTTAAAAAACAACAATATAAACCCGTATTTGACTGTTAGCTGGCCTGGCGGAGAATATAATACTGTTGGAAAAGTTGATTGGTCTGGATTGAGGGACAGGAATATTATTTTTCCGGTTTATAATACTTCTGAATCATGCAGGTTGGCCTATGAAACCTATCGCTCTGTTAATGCTTATCGCCCCTCTAGTTTCAAATTTTGGCTCTTCTTTGATGAAGCATTGGACAGAACATCCAGTAATGAAATCCTTTATAGGTATCCGATAATTGACAGAAAACAATTTGTTAATTTCGCTAAAAAATATTTCAATCTTACCTTGGAAGACACTAAAGAACAGGAAATTGAGCTTATTTGTTACTCAGCAAAGACTTTTTTAGAAACAGAGTTCCAAGAAACCCCTGACATTATTCCCGGAATTTTGCCCCAGCCAGGAATAATGGAAGTTTTTTCAGACAGAGGAGTCGGAAAGAGCTGGTTTTGTCTTGAGTTGGCCAAAGCCTTCAGTGAAGGCAGCTGTCCGTTCCAAAAATCAGACTGGATGGTCTCTCCGCCTAAGAATGTTCTTTATATTGAGGGGGAGCTTATTAACTCAAAAATGCAAGAAAGGATGAGATTATTAAATATAAAAGATAATAACATCAATAATAATGGTAAATTTATTGTTTGTCTAAATATTGCTCAAAACAAGAATATTGATTTATTAGATAAAAATTTTCAGAAATATATTTATGATAAAATTCTAAAAGAGCGTATTGATATTATTTTTATAGATAATTTAGCGTCTTTAGCTAGTAGTTCGCTTGGCAACGATCCTTTATCGTGGGTGCCAATCAATAATTGGTTTCAAGAATTAAAAAAACTTGGTACAAGCATTATTTTTGTTCATCATGCTGGGAAAAAAGGCGATCAACGTGGATCCAATGCTAAAGAGGACAATGCTGATGCAGTAATTGCCTTAGAAGCCGTGAAAGGCAGTAAAGGTACTAATTTTGTAGTAAAATTCACCAAAGCCAGATACGCTGCTGCTGAACAAAGACAACATTTTGAACTTAGATTGAATTTCTCGGAGGATGGCTCGTCGGCAGTTTGGGAGGAGTCTGTCCCGAAAGAGCCCGTTAAATCTGTTAAAAAAGCTGGCTCTGGAAAAAAAACCAAGACCAAGAATCTTGATCAAGCCACTAAGGAGGAAATTAGAGAAAAAGCTTTAAAACTCTTTGAAGATGGCCTCAAAGTTGATGATGTTGCCTCTAAGCTTGACTTAGAAAACAGGCAGGAACTGTACCGTGATTATTTCGAGAATCCTGAGCTTATTTCGAAAATAAAAGAAGCCAGAAAAAAAAGTAGGGTTAAGCTTAAAGCTGAGGCAAAGACTAAACTTGAAGCTGGGACTGGAGCTTTGAAAGACGAAGACCAGAATTCCTTGAGCGAGATTCCAGCTCAGGCCCAGGATGAGGCTGAACCCGGATCGGGAGATGACGCTGCTGAAAATAAGACCACCGATGAATGAAAAAAATTGTCCGTCCGTTCAACCTCCCCCTAAAGGGGGAGGTTGATACGTACATACGTACAAAATCGGAAACCCAGGGTCAAACCTCTTCTCCTGCCTTAGACCCAGCAACAGTTCCAGCAGACCACCCAAAATCACTCCAGCATCGATTTCTACGAGGTTGGCAGGAAATTTGTGCCTGCGAACTCCTACAGCGGGTTCATTTGGCTGTTAAAGCCCCGGAAACGGCCACACTGCCAGCACCAGCCTCCGCGCTTGACCTTATGTTCAGCTCGGCATAACCGCTTGTGCCGCTGACTAAGCGTTTTGGGTTCGTCCCGCCTCTCACATTACCCCTTGATAATGGCTGCTCATAGTTTGCCCAAGAAACTCAAACAGCTTCTTAGGCCGGTTGATTTTAGTTTGTCCATATTCATGTTTTGTACGGACAAAAGCTCTTGGACAATAGCAATTCGGCTCAAAAGCCTTGCTGGCAGGCAGAAAAATCCGTCCGGATTCCCGTTGAACAGCGTAACTGCCGATGGCCGTAACAAATTTTCCGGACAAAATCTTAGCGGTCCCATTGTCAGGACAACCGGTTCGGACAATGTTCAGAATGGCCGACAGGGTTCCGGCCAGACCAGAAAAAGACTGAGCCAAGGATTTCGGCCAGGTCATCGGTTCCGGCCTCAAGTTTAAAGCCTCCGGCTCCGGTTATGTCCGAGGCGTTTTAGAGAAACTTTTTTCCAACAGGCAGTCATTGACAATACAGGATCAATAAGCGAGTATTAATCGAAGAATTGAGGCTTTTTTAATCATCCGACTAAAATCCAGCTATGGGGACAGGAATGAAAGAAATACCAATCGGCATTCAAACATTTAAAGAACTCATCCTGGGCAGCTATGTTTACGCCGACAAAACTCAGTATGTCTATGAAATGGCCAGAAAGGGCAAGGCCTATTTTTTATCCCGCCCCAGAAGGTTCGGCAAATCTCTCCTTTTAAGTACTTTTGAGGCGC